>JAUMVX010000024.1 GCA_030529945.1 Bacteroidia bacterium
TTTCAGCCCTTTTTGCTGACCATTTCTCAAACAATTAACTTAACACCCTAATAAATTTAGACCAAAAAGACGAGCAAAAGCACCAAGTTATTTTTTTAGAATCACCAAAACTGAAGAAGCCGCCATTTTTCTTTCGACAGGGGGCTTCCGGGGAATCATTAACAAAACATATTTATGAGCACAGTCCACATTATCGACCACCCGATGATTCAGCACAAGCTGACCATTATGCGTGACAAGAACACAGGTTCCAAGGATTTCAGACAGCTTCTGACGGAGATTTCACTTTTTATGGGCTATGAGGTGACGCGGGACCTCCCGCTCGCCACGAAGGAGATTGAGACCCCCATCTGCAAGATGACGGCTCCGAAGGTTTCCGGCCGCAAACTCGCCATAGTCCCTATCCTGCGCGCGGGAATGGGTATGCTCGACGGTATGCTCACCCTCGTCCCTGTCGCCAAGGTCGGACATATCGGACTTTACAGAAATGAGGAGACACACGAGCCTGTGGAGTACTACTGCAAGCTCCCGGAGGACATCCAGCAGAGACTCGTCATCGTTACCGACCCGATGCTCGCCACAGGCGGAAGCTCCTGCGACGCGCTCACTATGCTGAAGAAGCACGGCTGCACCAATATACGCCTGATGTGCCTCGTGGCCGCTCCCGAAGGCCTGAAGAAAGTTCAGGAAACCCATCCTGACGTGGACATCTACGTCGCCGCAGTGGACGAGCGCCTGAACGAGCACGCCTACATCGTCCCGGGCCTTGGTGACGCGGGCGACCGCATCTTCGGCACGAAGTAGGTATCCTCTCGGCAAGAGCCTCCGCTGTCAGAGTGCATAATTGGACGAAACCCGGGACTGGCCAGTCCCGGGTTTCGTCCAATCTTGCTGCGCGGAGCTTTACTTCCTGCGCCTTCCGTGCTTCTTGCGCCGGCTGAGCAGTGCGAGAAGGGCTATGGCCACGAGGGCGGCAGCTATGCAGATGTACGTGAACATCCCGGCGTTGTCACCCTTTACGCGCGACCACATCTTCAGCAGAGCCTCGGTGCGGTCGCCGTTGTCGTGCATCATCCCACAACGCTTCATAATCGAGGCGTCAGGGTACTGGATAGGATTTATGCATACGGCTCCCGCCTCTTCTCCGAAGAAATATCTTGCATCGATCGGGGCGTATTTCACCGTGTCGATGATGCTGTCCAGAATCTCCTCGCCGCCGACCGCGCTGACGTATCCGATGGCGTCCATATTCCGGACGGCGTTCTCGGGCTTGCAGAGGAAATTGATGAAGTACCGGGCCGCCTTGATGTTTTTCGCATATTTCGGGATGACCCAGCCGTCGAACCATACGATGCTGCCCTCGTGAGGAACTTCATAGTCGAGGGACACGCCTACTTTCTCGGCTTCTTCGATGGCCCACTGCGCATCGCCGCTCCAGTCGAGGTTTATCCAGGCTTTTTCCTTGGTCATCTGCTCCTTTCCGAAATCAGCTTCCCAGCCCAGGACATTGTCCTTGACTTCGTTGAGGAAATCCTCCACAAGGCGGATGTATTCGTCGGAAGCGTCGAAGGTTATATCCTCCAGACTCAGTTCCCCGGCATCTATCTGATCTTTATGGAGAGCTATGGTGAGAGCCGTATAGACATCCCGGAAAGCGTCCTTGATGAAAATCTTGTTCTTGAAGCGCGGATCCTTGAGGCAATTCCACGAAGAGACTTCCTCCCTGGTGACATACTTGGTGTTATAGAGGAGTCCGGTAGTCCCCCACATATACCCGACGGCATAGTCATTCGCGTTCTTCCCGGATCCTTCGATCTCGTCGAATTTCCCCCGGATATACGGGGCGATGCCGCCGATATAGTTCGGGGTGTCTCCGAAGTCGGTTTCGATTTCCAGCAGCAGGTTCTGCCTGAGCATCCGTTCTATAATATAATCGGAAGGACAGACCACGTCGAAATCCTCGTGCCCGAGTTCGATTTTGGAGAGCATAATCTCGTTCACGTCGAAGAGCTGGTAGATAATCTCCACATCTTCGCCTGTCTGAGCCTTGTACCAACCCTTGAATTCCTCCAGAAGGCTTTCGTCTATGTAGTCGGCCCAGTTGTAGATTTTCAGCGTGTGTTCACGATCCGCAGCGCTGCAGAGGATGACTCCGGAGAGCAGCGCCAGCACGGTTGCAACAAGTTTTTTCATTTCTTATCTGATTTTATGGAATTTGCTTTGGCAGACCTTAAGTTTATGATTATCAGAAGAATCAACACCGTCAGGAAGATAATGGTCATAATGGGCCGTATCTCCGGTGTGAGTCCACCCTTGCGCGCATCCGCGTAGATATAGGTGGACAGGGTTTCGAGTCCTCCGTTACCTTTCGTGAAGAGGGTCACTGCGAAATCGTCGATCGAGAGGGTGAACGCCAGTATCAGTCCGGACACTATGCCCGGCTTGATCTGGGGGATGATGACCTTGCGCATAGCCTGACGGGGGGAAGCGCCCAGGTCCAGAGCCGCCTCATAGAGATTCTCAGGCATCTGCCGGAGCTTCGGCAGGATGCTCAGGATGACATAAGGGGTACAGAACGAGACGTGGGCAAGGATGACGGTGGTATAGCCCTGCCTTACTCCCAAGGCCACGAAGAGGACGAAGAGCGATATGCCCGTGATGATGTCCGGATTCAGCATAGGGATGTCGTTCAGGAAGGTCATAGCCTTCTTCTTCCTGCCGTGAAGGTTATGTATGCCTATGGCGGAGAAGGTCCCGAGCAGGGTGGAAAGCACGGCGGAGATGACGCCTATCATCAGAGTATTCTCGATGGCCCGAATCAGCGAATTGTTCAGTCCGCCTCCGAACACGTTCCTGTAAAGGTTAAATGAGAAACCCGTCCAGTTCCCGAGGACCTTGGCCTCGGTGAAAGAGTAGATCGCGATGATCAGAATCGGGGCGTAGAGAATCACGAGCAGAATCCAGACATACGCCTGTGCAAAGAACTTCTTCATCACAGCAGCCCTCCCGTTTCGTTGGCCCGCGTATCCTCCTTGTCGGAGAATATGGTGGTGACGCCGATAATCAGCAGCATTATCAGCGCGACGGCGGCCCCGTAATTCCACATACCGTTATTCACATTCTCCTGAATCGTCGTACCGAGCAGCTTCACCTTGTTCAGAGTCAGCAGCTCAGCTATGGCGAAGGTGGAGACGGTCGGCATAAACACCATCATCACCCCGCTCATCACCCCGTGCATTGACAGAGGTATCGTGACCTTGGTGAAAACCTTGAACGGACTCGCCCCCAGATCCTTGGCCACCTCGATGTAGGAATTGTCCAGCTTGTCGAGAGTGTTGTAGATCGGGTAGATCATAAACGGCAGGAAATTATAGACCATACCGAAGATGAGGGCTCCCTCCCCGAGCGGAAGATGGAGAAAGTCGAAAAGTGCCACGGTCGCAAGGGTTCTGATGAGCATATTTATCCACATAGGGAGGATGAACAGCATAACCGTCACCTTGGAACGGTTGAGACGGGCATTGCTCAGTATCCAGGCGGCCGGATAGCCTATGATGAGGCAGAGGATGGTGGTGATGATCGCCACCTCTATCGAATAGGCGAAGGTATTAAGGTCTTCGGACGTAGTGAAAAAACGCCTGAAGTTGTCGAGTGTCAAAGTCCCCGCCGCGTCAGTGAAGGCATAGACCGCTATCATCACCAGCGGCAGCACCACGAACATCAGCATAAAGATGAAGTAAGGGACAGACCAGTATGATCTTCTGAATGATTTCATCTCCTATGCCTGACCCCGCTCCTCTTCCGCCTTGCGCAGGCGTATATTTTCCGGACTTATCTTTATACCGACGAGGTCGCTCTTGTCCCAGACATCGTCTGTCTGCACATAGACCTTCTCGCCGCTGTTCGTTTTCACGGTGAGGAAATAATGATTTCCCTTGTAAAGGATGAAGAACACCTTTCCGCTGACAGTGCCTTCCGAACTTTCGTCCATCAGCTCGACCGCGCGGAATTCCACATCCGCGATGAACCGGTCGCCCTCTTTCGCGCCGGAGAGGATTTCAGAATTTGCGGTGTCATCTACGGGCCACTCGCCCCCGAGAAAGCTGACCTTCCCGTCCCCGGCGTACTCGGCGGCGAAACTGTTTCTCAGACATTCCTTATGCATCACGTGGATATCGTCCGGACGGATGAGCAGGCCCACTTCCAGTCCCGGCTTGAAGGCATTATAGTCCTGGACCATAATCTCATAGCCTTCTTTCGTCAGCACCGTCATCTCGTAATGCACACCCTTGAAGATGCAGGACTGGACCACGCCCGTAAACTGCGCCTTGTCAAGATGTTCGCTGAATATATATATGTCTTCGGGACGTATGACGACATTCACGTGCTCGTCCGGCTCGAAGCCTTTGTCCACACAGTCGAATTCGTGGTAGATGAACTGCACCTTCTCGTCACAGGGGATGATTCCGTTCAGAATGTTGCTTTCGCCGATGAAGTCGGCGACAAACTCGTTGCGCGGCTCATTATAAATATCGGTAGGGGTACCTGTCTGCTGCACGAGGCCCTCGTTCATCACTACGATGGTGTCGCTCAGCGTGAGAGCCTCTTCCTGGTCGTGAGTGACATAGATGAAGGTGATGCCCAGCTTGCGGTGCATCTCCTTGAGTTCCATCTGCATATCCTTGCGCATCTTGAGGTCCAGCGCGGCGAGGGGCTCGTCGAGCAGGAGGACCCGGGGCTGGTTCACGAGGGCGCGGGCGATGGCGATTCTCTGCTGCTGTCCGCCGGAGAGGGACTCCACATCCCTGTCCTCATAGTCGGACATATTCACCATCTTGAGGTACTTCCGGACCCGCCGGTCTATCTCGTCACGAGGTATCTTCTTCAGTTTCAGACCGAAGGCGATATTGTCATAGACATCGAGGTGCGGAAAGAGCGCGTAGCGCTGGAAGACCGTATTGAAAGGGCGGCGGTAGGACGGGATTCCGGAAATATCCTCGCCTTCCATAGAAATAATACCTTCATCGGCAGATATCGAGCCCGCTATGATGCGGAGCATCGTGGTCTTGCCACATCCGGAAGGTCCGAGCAGGGTGACGAACTCGCCACGCTTAATCTCGAGATTTATGTCATTCAGGACCCGCTTGTCCCCGAATGATTTCGAAAGATGTTCAATCCTGATGATTACATCGTTCTGCGCCATTTCCCTAAAGCATAAAAATAGTTATTTGCAGATGCACATATTTTTCCGAGCTGCAAATATCGGAATAATATGCAATAAACAAGGGCTTGCGGAAGTTTTTTTCGATGAGGGAGGGATTGGCCGGGCAGGCCGGGGCGAGATTGGCCGCAGCGGCCGGGGGAAAAATTGCCCGCATTGGGCAAAAATGCGTAACTTTGCGCGCGTTATGACGACGACGATTGCAGAAGGCTTTCTGGATAAGCCTATTTTCGGGATAGTGTCGCGGGTGGCACGGCAGACGGGTGTGCGGGCATTCGTGATCGGGGGGTATGTGCGCGACTGCTTCCTCGGCCGCCCGTGCAACGACATAGACATAGTGGTGGAAGGAAGCGGCATCGATTTCGCGAAGGCCGTGGGAGCGCGTACGGGCAAGCAGGTCTCGTATTTCAAGAATTTCGGCACGGCGATGATGCATTACCGGGGCGACGAGATCGAGTTCGTGGGCGCACGCAAGGAGTCCTACAGGCGCGATTCGCGCAAGCCCATCGTGGAGAACGGGACTCTGGAGGACGACCAGCTCAGGCGCGACTTCACCATAAACGCGATGGCGTTCAGTCTGCAGGAGGAGGATTTCGGTGCGCTCGTGGACCCTTTCGGCGGCATCGCGGACCTTGCGGCGGGCATCATCCGCACTCCGCTCGACCCGGACACCACCTACTCTGACGACCCTCTGCGTATGCTCCGGGCCATCCGTTTCGCTACGAAGCTCAGCACCGGTGAAGCGCATTTCACCATAGTGCCGGAGTCGCTGGAGTCGATGCGAAGGATGAAGGATCGTATGATCATCCTCTCGCGCGAGCGGATCGCGGAGGAGCTGAACAAGATTCTGGTGACTCCGCATCCTTCGATGGCTTTCGTCCTGATGGAACAGACGGGGCTGCTGAGCTATGTGCTGCCCGAGCTGGAGAAGCTCCGGGGCGTGGAGACGGTCGACGGGCGCGGGCACAAGGAGAACTTCTCGCACACGCTGGCGGTTCTGGACAATGTCGCACGCGACGAAATCTCCGCCATAGCGCGCGGCGAGCTGCACGACTATACGCCGGAAAGCGACGGGAACGGCTTCGTGGAGAGCGTGCGGACGGAGCCTGATCTCTGGCTGCGCTGGGCGGCGCTGCTTCACGATATCGGCAAGCCCGCCTCGAAGCACTTCGACCCGCAGACCGGCTGGAGCTTCCACGGACACGAGTACATCGGCGCGAAGATGGTGGCGAAGATTTTCAAGTCGCTCCAGATGCCGCTGAACGAGAAGATGAAGTACGTGCAGAAGCTCGTGAAACTGCATCTGCGGCCGATTGCGCTCGCGGGCGAGGGAGTGACGGATTCGGCGGTGCGGCGTCTGCTCTTCGACGCCGGGAACGACATCGACGACCTTATGCTGCTGTGCAACGCCGACATCACCTCGAAGAACCCGGTCAAGGTGGCACGTATCCGTGCCAATTTCGAGGAGGTACGCCGCAAGCTGACGGAGGTCGAGGCGAAGGACGCGATACGCAATTTCAAGAACCCGATTACCGGCGAATACGTTATGCAGCTCTACGGCATTCCGCCGTGCAATACCATAGGCGTCGTCAAGGAGGCGGTGAAGAACGCCATTCTGGACGGGGTCATCGACAACAGTTTCGAGGCGGCTGACCGCTATATGCGCGAAAGCGTCGCTCCGGGACTGGGGCTGAGCGAGTGCGGGGAATAGCCCTGCATTTCCGCAAGCGGTCGGAAGCGGGCGAGGTATTCAACTCGTGTGCTGCGAAGGAAGTTGAAGATTTTTCCCGGGAAACGCGAAAAAAATTTGGAGATAACGGAAATATCGTTACCTTTGCATTCCCAAAGCGAATATGCTGGGTTCGTATAACGGTTAGTACTCAAGATTCTCAATCTTGCAATAGGAGTTCGATTCTCCTACCCAGTACCAAAAGAGGGCGGCTGAAAGTTTCAGCCGTCCTCTTTTTTCTGTATCGCGAAGAGCTTTCAGCGGCCTGCGAAAAGCAGGCGCATATCCTTCTCCATCAGCGGTTTCACCTTCTTTTCCGGGACGAAACTCCAGCTTCCTATGACCGAAGGGTCCCCTATCGCGTCCGGATCTATGCACCCCTCGGACTGCAGATACCCGAACAGCAGATTGCGGATTTCCGGGAACTTGTCCAGAGTGCGCCGTTCTATCTCTTCCGGAGTCAGCCCGACTCCCTGCGGAAGATGACCGCCGCCGCCCGAAGCGCGATAGGAAGTCATAGCTACGGTGTACATCGCAGCCTCGTCGAAAGCGCTTCCGTCGGCAAAGCCGGAAACCCGGACTCTCTGCCCGAGCGGCCGGGTGACATCCACCGTATAATTCAGGCCGGCAGCCGAGTCGAAATTATAGCTGCGCTCCACAAACGACCATCTGACAGTGCCGGTACGGGGATCCGGACGGTCCCGGATCTTCAGTACGTGCCCTCCCTCCGGCGACTGTATCCACAGGTCGTACGAATACTCGAGATACCTGAGAATCTCAGCGCCGCTCAGATTCATCAGATAAATCTGATTCTCATAAGGATATATGGTGAAAAGGTCGTTGTACACCAGAGTCCCGGCCTTTACGCGGGAATCGAAGCTAAGCGGAGCGGCGAAAGAGACGCGGGCTCCGGTACTCTGAAGGCTTATGGTATGTATCAGATTCATATACGGGCACATACCGCTGAAGGCCTCACGGGTGCGAAGGTCCGCCTTCAGCTCACCCACCTCGCGGAGGGTGAACGTCTTCACCGCCTCGTAATCCTTGTGGAACTCCTCGACCATAGCGCTGTCGGCCCTGCGCGGGTCCACCTTTATGAGAGAGGCTTCCGCAGACTTCGAGACCACCTTGCCGGAGGAAACGCTCACGCTCACTTCGGCATAGCCCAGATTGCGGGCGTGGCTGCCGGTGTTCACCAGAGCTCGCCCGTCCCTGGTCAGAACCAGCGGAGCGTGGTCGTGGGCGCAGACCAGGACATCCACTCCCTCAAGGGACTCGAAGAGGTCCAGCCCCTGGCTTTCGAGCACGGTCCCGTCCCCTCTGCCTGTTCCCGAATGCACGGCGACCACCACTACCTGCGGCTTCTCGCGGGCTATAATCTCATCCACATTCTCCTGGACCAGAGGTATCAGGGACTTGAAAGTCATCCCGCTCCAGAGGGACTCGTTCAGCCACGCGGCAATGTTGGCGTTGTCATAGCCGAGGACTGCGACTTTCAGTCCGGCACGCCGCAGTATGGTATAATAAGGGAAATAGGGCTTGCCGTCGGAGTTGCGGATGGCATTTCCGGCCAGGAAAGGAATCCCGGCCGCCTCCAGATCGGAGGCTACGCGGTCATAGACCGGATGCCCCGTCTCGATGTCGTGATTTCCTCCGACCACCACATCGTAACCCATATAGGCGGCCATACGCGGGAAGATATGCGGGGTGAGGGTGTCCACGTAGTTATAGTAATACACGGAATTGTCCCCCTGCAGGAAATCCCCGTCGTCGAGCAGAATCACGTTATCCGCTCCCGCTGCCTCGCGCACGCTGTCCACATACCATTTCACGGCGCAAAGCGAGTTTCTGATGTTCCCGTCCACGTAAGTGGAGTCGAAAAGACGGCCGTGCAGGTCGTTCGTGGTAAGAATCCGGAGACGATACTCTCCGTCCGCAGGGCCGCAGCCCGCAAGCATAAAGGCCAGCGTCAGGGACGCCGCGATGCCGAAAAATTTTCTGATCATAAATTATACTTTTTCCCCGAGTGAGTTTTCTTTCCGCCGGGGCGGCGGGTGTACGAAGATTCGGGATGTCTGTAGGAATCCAGGTCGAAAAGCAGCGAAACCTTCTGCTGCCATCCGCTGAAAGGCTGCATCTCATCCGTAAAATGGAACACGAACGACACGTTCAGACGGAGCCACGCCGCGATCTGCGGCTCCCAATACAATTCCAGCCTGTCGTAGCCGCGCCCTCCCCTGTAGAAAGGCGAACCGCTGTACAGTTCAGCGCCGTACTTCTTCCCGTAGCGGGAGCGGCTGTAGTACGGCATAAGGTCATCGCCCACATAGAGGTCATTCCTGAGGCCCAGTTTTCTGTAACGCATATGGAAAATCATCTCCGCCCCCATAGGCAGACAGCCCTCATCCTCCAGCCTGTCCCACTGATAGCTCAGCAGTCCTCCGAACTGGAGCGAGAGTTCGTCCAGACGTGTGGACTGCGAAAAGTCATAGCGCAGATACGGATTCAGAAGATGGTTGTCCACGACCCCCGGCTGTCCAGCGGAGCCGGCATAATGATACATCACGGCAGCCCAGCCCGCCGACAGGCCTTCGAGCAGTTTCCAGCGTCCTGAAGAAAATATCTTGAAGCGCTCGCGGCGGCCCTGCCCGTACATCCCCATCCAGTCGCAGCCGATTTCGGTATAGAGTCTGGAGCTGCGCCATTTGATGAGCGCCCCTTCGAGATTGTTGTCGAAAAAGCGGAGCGAATCCGATATGAAGGCGTAGGAATACTCCCCTTCCGACATCTTCCGGGGATAGAGACCGAAGGTGCCGCTTATGCGCCCCCGGCGCAGCCTCGCATCCATATTATAATAGAACAGCAGCTCATCAGGCGCGGAAGAGAGCGGAAGCTGCTCACCCATATTGCGTTCGAGGTCTACTCCGAGTCGCAGCGTGTGCGTGATGAAGCCTTTCTGGGGAATCCGCAGGCCCACCCAAGGCGTGAGCCGAGCGGCGTTTATGGTCATCGACGTGGTGTAGTTCATCAGACGGTAGTCGAACTCGCGGTTATCGAAGCAGTACTCGAAATCTGCATCGTAGTCCCACAGCGTCTGCTGGGCCGCAGCCGCCGTGCAGAGCGTCAGAGCCAGAATAAGCGGAAAGAGCCGTCTCATAATCACAGGTACAGTCAGAAAAACCCTCAAAATTACTCATTCCTACGGAAAAAACGGCTATCTTTAGCCTCAATTCGGAACAGTTCAGATATGCTCAAGCTTCAAACCCCCGTAGAATTCCCGCAGAGCCGCGTCAGAATAGGCCTCGAAAACAGAATCGCCGTACTCGGCAGCTGTTTCGCGGACGGAGTCGGCGCTCTGATGAAGGACGCCGGCCTGAGAGTCTGCGTGAACCCTTTCGGCACGCTCTACAACCCCCGGTCCATCCTCAACTCGGTCCGCCGTCTGAGCAGCGGCGAGCATTTCACGCAGCGGGACTGCGTCAGATTGGGCGCCGGGGCGGACCATATGGTCTGTTCCTTCAGCCACCACACGAGTTTCGCCCGCCCCGGCGAGCGGGAATTTCTCGAAGTCGCGAACGCTTCCCTGGACGAGGCCGCCGCGTTCTGGAAGGACTGCGACCGCGTGGTCGTCACTCTCGGCACGGCGTACTGCTGGAGGAGGGTTGAGGACGGCGAAGTGGTCTCGAACTGCCTCAAGCGCCCCGCGTCCGAGTTCGTGCGCACGCGCCTGGACATCGGAG
This sequence comes from Bacteroidia bacterium, assembly GCA_030529945.1. Taxonomy (GTDB): domain Bacteria; phylum Bacteroidota; class Bacteroidia; order Bacteroidales; family UBA932; genus Cryptobacteroides. Next base: position 10,691 of record JAUMVX010000024.1, read on the forward strand.
AAGTCACCCGCATTCTCGAAGAGCTGATGGAACTCTGCCCGGAGAAAGAGTTCATCTTCACCGTCAGCCCGATCCGGCACCTGAGCGGCGGCGCGCACGACAACCAGCTGAGCAAGAGCATCCTGCTGCTCGCGCTCGATAATCTTATCCGCAGTCACTCCGCCAGGGCGGACTATTTCCCCTCATACGAGATTCTGCTCGACGAGCTGCGCGACTACCGCTTCTACGCCGAAGACCTGACGCATCCCTCGCCGCCGGCGGTGCGCTGGGTGTGGGAGCGTTTCTGCGACTTCGCGGCCGAGCCAGCCGAGCGCGGGCGGCTTGCAGCCAATGAAAAGGCGTCCCGCCAATCCCTTCACCGGTCAATTCTCAAAAAATAATCCTCCAGTTTTTTTGCGGTTTCAAGATTTGCAGTATCTTTGCGGTGTATTACTAAACTACTACACTGAAAGATGATTGAAATCAACGATCTTGCGTTCAGCTACGGAGCCGTTCCGGTGCTGGACCATATCACGACTACGCTCGAAGATGGCCGCGTCTATGGCCTTCTGGGCGAGAACGGAGTCGGCAAGACCACTCTGCTCACCCTCCTCTGCGGGCTCAAGAAAGCCAAGTCGGGGAGCATCCGCGTGGACGGGCTGGACCCTTCGCGCAGGCTCCCGTCACTTCTGGAGAATCAGTTTTACCTTCAGGACGATGTAATGCCTTTCAGCGTCAGCGCGAAGGCTTTCGCCGAAGAGTCGGGACGCTTCCGTCCGGGATTCGACCTTTCCAAGTTCCTGTGCATAATGGCCGAGTTCGAGACGGACCCGGAGCAGAAGATGAACAGGATGTCCTCCGGCCAGCTGAAGAAAAGCTATATCGCGCTCGCGCTGGCGAGCAATGCGAAATACCTCTTCCTCGATGAGCCTACGAACGGTCTGGACATCCCGTCCAAGGCCCAGTTCCGCAGCGCTCTCGCCCGCCATACCCGTGAAGACTCGGTCATAGTGATCTCCACCCATCAGGTCAGGGATCTCGAGAACATCATAGACCCGATCATCATTCTGGACAGGAGGGACGTGCTTCTGAATGCCGGCATCGAGGAGATTTCCGAGAAGCTGTATTTCGATTACGGAAACGTCCTGCATCCGGAAGCCCTCTACAGCGAGCAGCTTCCCGGCGGATTCATACAGGTGCTCCCGGGTAACGGGGAGGAAAGCCGCGTGAATATCGAGGCGCTTTTCAACACCGTCCACCGTCACAAGTCTTACATCAAGGAATTATTCAGAAAATAGCGCTATGAGAAACGAAACATTCCATCCCGGCAGATTCGCCCGGTATTTCGCCTGCGAGATCGGAGCGTTCAGAAAGAACTGCGGTCTGACGCTTCTGCTCACCTGCGCGATGCCTTTCATCTACCTGCTGATCAATGTGCTTTTCACGGCGAGGATTTATGTGGACGACGCCAGCTCGGGTATGCGGTGGTTTCTCGCCATAGTGGCCATCTGCATAGGTGTGATATCTTTCCCTATAAAGCTCTACGGGAATGTCACCGACCGCCGCTCGGGTCCGTGGTGGACCCTGGTTCCGGTTTCGGCATTCGAGAAGTTCCTCTCGATGGTGCTTATGACCTGCGTGGTACTCCCCGTGTGCTTTTTCGGACTCTATGCGGTCGCGGACGCTCTGGTCTGCCTGATTCCCGGCTACGGCGAACCTCTGGTCAGCGAATATCTGAGCCTCGGGAATCTGTCGAGCGGATATTTCGCGTCCTTCGGCCCGATGTCCCTCTGCTTCGAATTCTGGCTGAACTGGTGTGCCGCCATCCTCACTTTCACTCTGGGAGCCATATTTTTCCGCAAGGGCAAGGCCTCCAAGACCATCCTGACGATCATCCTCATCAGCATAGTGATGAGCGCGATGACCGTATGGACGCTGGAAGGGATAAACTCCTACGGATGGGATGAACTCGACAGGGATGTCTTCCTCGCCAGGATGCACACGGTGCAGTTCCTGCTGTACTTTGTCGCAGATGCGATTCTGCTCGTGGGCATCTATTTCAGAATCAAGACTATAAAATATTAGCACATTATGGAATTCGACAGTACCAGACCCATTTATGTGCAGATAGGGGATTCCGTGTGCGACAAGATACTCCGCAAGGAACTTCTGCCGGACGACAGAATCCTCTCAGTGCGCGAAATGGGAGCGCAGATAGGAGTGAATCCGAATACCGTGGCCCGCTCTTACGAGAAACTGATGGATGCGGGAATCATATACAACAAGAGAGGTATGGGGTTCTATGTGGCCCCGGATGCTCTCAAGACCGTTCTGGACAGAGAACGCAGAGCTTTCCTGGAGACCGAACTGCCGCGTTTCCGCAAAAGGGCGGAACTGCTCGGGCTGAATGTGGGGGAGCTTCTGAAGAAGTGACTTTTCCTGAACAGGAATCGCCGAAGCTGCGGAAGACGGCCGATTTGGCATTCCGGAAAACAATGCCTATATTTGCCGCGTGTATCGGAACCTGACCCGGGATAAATCTGTCACCGGATGAAAGTTTGTGTCATATTATCGGCCGTTCTGGCGGTTCTGCTTTGCGCCTGCTCCTGCAGCAGGGACGAAGCGGAGATGTTTATCGGCACTATGGTAGTGTCGGGGACGGTGTACGCCGACACGGGAGAGACTCTGGAGGATGTCACCGTCACCCTTATGGGCTTCGGGGACGAGGATACGAATATGGAGCTGAAGGCTCTGGACACTAAATCCACCTTCACCGGAGAAGACGGCGGGTATAAGATCACGATCATCGGACCCAAGGCTCAGAAATACTTCAAGATCGTGGCCCACGATGACTCCTCTTCCCGCAAGGACGGCAGCTACCGCTCTTCTCTGGTGCTGCTCTACATAAACGACGGGACGGCTTATCAGCCGCTGACGAAGACATACGAGCTGAGGAACATAGACTTCTACCTCACGAAATAAGTTATTTTTCAGGAATCACTAATCTCTTGAAAACAGTACCCGGCCCACCTATTCGATGGTGAAGGCGATGGACAGCGACAAGCCGTCGGAATCCACGACGGTGAGGGTGTGACGGCCTTTCGGAGGATTCAGGGTGAGCTGATGGATGTAGCGGGTGGAACCCGCGTAACTGTCATCCAGATGCCAGAAGACCTCGGTGTCCGGGTCCGAATGGGCCAGATTGAACACCACGCCCTTGACGCTGCCGTCCAGCTGTCTCGGAATGGAGATGGACGCGCCGCTTTCCGGATAAATGAATTCCATAGGAAGATAGGAGTCGCTCCCCCGGATCCCCGGAGCTGCGGGAGGGAGCGGGCGGTACTCGGGATGCCTGTTCCTGTAGAACCATTCCATAGAAGGAGGCAGCAGAAACATAGTCCCGCTTACTGCGCCGGGATAGGAGGAATCCACGCGCCACACCCCGTCGGGAGACAGCAGCACTGGCTTGTGATAGGGGCATACCTCAGTCTGCAGAGCCTTGAGGGGCAGAAGCAGAGTGTCCGCGCGTTCACAGTACGGCCCCATAAGATGGCCGGACTCCGCACAGACTTCAGCGATGACCCCGTCCGACTCGTCCGGTGTGGAGAACCACTCCGAAGACGGGAGGGAATTGAAGATGTCGAAAAGCACCGGACCCGCAGTACGGGCTCCCACAAGCCCCGCAGTCCCCTGCCCCTGTGCGTTTCCGGCCCAGACTCCCACCGCATAATCGGCAGTCACCCCCACGGCCCAGGCATCGCGGAAGCCATAGCTCGTCCCCGTCTTCCACGCCACCTTGCGCAGGGAGGAGATCAGTCTCCAGTCCATCTCGTCAGGGCGGTTCACGTCCTTCAGGGCATCCAGAGTCAGATATAAGGCCACAGGGTCGTGCAGAGGGAAACGCGAGGCATATCCCTCCCCCTGATACGCCGCCGCGAGGGAGGCATACATCCGGGTGATGTCCAGAAGAGTACCTTCAGCACCTCCCAGTATGAGGGAAAGTCCGTAGAATGAGGGCGAACGGGTCAGAGTACTCATCCCGCAGTCCTTCAGCAGGGCGTGGAAACGCGGAACTCCGTAGCGGCGCAGCATAAAGACCGCCGGCACGTTCAGGGAACGTGCGAGAGCCCGCGAAGAGGGAACTGAACCCTCGAACTGCAGGTCGAAATTCTGAGGTGAGAAGCCGTTTATGTTCACCGGGATGTCAGCAAGCAGCATACCCGGAGTCAATTCCCCCTCCTGAAGCATCGCGCAGTAAAGGAAGGGCTTCAGGATGCTGCCCGTGCTGCGGGGCGAGCGGGCTATGTCGACCTGGGCGCCGGGGCGGCCGTCCGAAGGACGGGAGTTGCCTACATAGGCAACTGTCTTTCCGCTGTGGACATCTATGACCACAGCGGAAAGATCCGCCACGCCGCCCGAGGAAAGCCAGGCGTTCCAGCGGTCACAGATATTGCTCACGGAAGCCTGGAGACCGAGGTCTATGTCAGTGGTGACCATCCTCCCGCGCATAGTCTTGTAATAATGGTCAGTCAGATGCGGGGCGTAGTGCGGCAGGGGCTGAGGCTCCTCCGGAAGAGGTTCACAGATGGCGAGACTGTGGTCGGAGGCATCCATAAAACCCTTCTCGAACAGCCTGTCCAGCAGGCGGTTGCGCTTCTTCAGCAGCGCATCCCTGTTCCGCCCGGGATGTATGGCAGAAGGAGAATTCGGGAGTACGGCCAGCAGTGCGGCCTCTCCCCAGGAGAGCTCGTCCGAGCCGTGCGAGAAATACCTCCAGGCCGCGGCGTCTATCCCCACCACATTCCCTCCGAAAGGGGCGTGCGAAGCATAGAGCGCGAGTATCCCGTCCTTGCTGTAAAGCCGTTCCAGCCTCCAGGCAAGCAGGGCCTCCAGGGCTTTCTGGCCCATATTCCTCTCCTTCCCCCTGGACATTCTGACCACCTGCATCGTGATGGTGCTTCCGCCGCTGACCACCCTGCCCTCCGTCAGGTTCTGCATCGCGGCCCGCAGCACCGAGAGGACATTCACCCCGTTATGCAGACGGAAATGCCTGTCCTCGAACTGTATGAGGGCCTTGGCATATCTGTCGGGCACCGAAGACGGGGACGAAGGAGGGAAGCGCCACTGAGCGTCATCCGCGATGCGGGCCCCCAGAAGCTCCCCGCTGCGGTCGAGTACCACCGTCGAATACGAAGCGTCCGTGAACGGGTCACGGGGGAAGGCGTACAGAAAGCACAGATAAGCAGACAGGAGGATGAGCGGAAGCGCCTTCCCCCTGCCTGCATTCAAGTATTCCCGGAATCGGGACATCCGCCGCTATCTCTGCACCCTCACCGCGCCCGACGCGGTGCAGGCGTAGGTCTGAGGATCGTACATATCCTCACAAACTGCCGATGGAAGGGCATATACGCCTTCATAGGCCGCCTGCAGGCGGAGCTTCATACGCTTGCGTGTCCCCACAGGCAGGTCGAAATACCAGATGACCCTATCGTCGCGTATATCCTGATATGAGTATTCTCCGCTCCGGTCGGAAGAGACGCCGTAAAGCCTCTCGTTGAAGATCTCCCAGCCGGAAGGAACCTTGACCGTAAGGGCCAGATTGCTGCGGTTTGCCGCCGAGGCGGAAAGATTCGTCACGAGATACTCGGCATAGAAGTCAGTCCCCTGTCTGAGATTAGCCGGGTCCACGACTTCCCCGTTCACATCCGTATAGCGCACGCTGAGGCTGATGTTCGAGCTGCGGGAGCTGACGCTTTCCCCCGCTGCCGGATAGCCGTGGAGCAGGAATACGGCATAGACCGCATCGGAAGCCTCGTTCTTTATGGACAGAGTGCCGGAGGACGGGTCGACGTCCCTGCATACGGAAGATTCCGTGCTGCGCACGCTCCCGCCGTTCACTGAGACATCTATGGCGGAAGATCCCACCTTCTCCGCGAGGCGGTTCATCGCGAGCGCGGCGAAAGCGGCGGCCTGCGTGCCGTACAGTCCGTCCGACATCTGCTCAGCGACCTCCCGGGCGAGCGGCAGGGCGGCGGTCAGATTGTCCGTAAGGACCTCTGTCTCAAGAAGCATCGCCTTGTCCCTCAAGCTGTTGCCGAAAGTATATATGTATGAGGCCTGCTCGGAGGCATCAGCCGCGCAGGAGGATATCAGCTGGGCAGCGATGTTCTTTTTGCCGCACACGGCGTAGGCGGCGGCGAGTCTGCGGCAAGCCTGCGGAGTCATCGCGGGAGCGGATTTCAGACGGTTCATCGCACCCTCGTCGGCAGCTCCGGCAAGAGCCAGAACATAGAGACGGTACGCCTGCTGCAGGTCGTACTGCGCATACTGCTCGCCGTGCCTGTAGTTCGACACGCATTTCTTCTGGAAACGCTTCCACGAGGAGAGCACTCCCTTGTTCACGCTGAAGCCCCTTTCCGCAGCTGCCGCGAGGAACTGACCCGTCATAGAGGTCGCCCATTCGTTCGCATAGGACATTCCCGGCCAGTAAGCTATGCCTCCGTCGGCGAGCTGCCTGGAGTAGAGTTCCTGCAGGATGAGCGGAATCTGCGCATCGGCGCGCTCCGCATTGTCTTCGCTCAGATAAGGTCTGGAGTAAATCAGAGCCATACCTCTGGCGGCGAGCTGCTCGCTGCAGCTGTATTGGTAGCCGGAGGCGAAGTAGCACAGAGAGTTGAAGTCCACCGAAGGGAAGTTGCTGAGCGTGATCTGCGCACGGTTCTCCCCGTCCGGAACGAACGGAGTGAATGTCACAGTCTTGCTCTCGCCCGGCGCGAGCAGATACGCCAGCGTGCGGGTGGTCGCCGGAAGCGGGTGCACCACTGCGACACTTATGGTCTCTGAAGTCCTGTACGAGCCGCACTCGGCGCTGACGGTAATCTTCGCCGTGCCTGTGCCGCCGGTGGCGGCCAATGCGAACCGGGCCATCGCGTCCCCAGGACGGGCGAAGTCGAGAGCCTCCGAAGCGGAGCCCTGAATCTCCACCGGACCCTCCGCCTTCACGCTCACGCGCACATTCTTCATATCGTCCTCCATCGCGAAGACGTTCACCGGCAGAGTCACCTTGTCTCCGGCCGCGATGGTGCGCGGCAGAGTAGGAAGCAGCATCAGAGGCGAGCGCACAGGCACGGTCTTCTCGGCATTGCCGTAGCTGCCGTCCTGCCCCGCCACAAGCATCACGCGTACTGAGCCGACATACATCGGGAGCTTGATCTTGTGGACTTTCTCCCCCCGGTTCAGTTCGAACGGCCCGTAGAAGCGCACTACAGGGTTGAAGCGGTTATCCTTGCGGGCCCCGGAAACGATTTCGTCATCGCCTCCGATGCCGGCGAGCGGCGAGAACTTGCCGCTGAACGCTCCGAACACATCGTCATAGAGATCCCAGGTCTTCACCCCGAGCGCCTCCCGGGCATACATCGCACTGTAAGGGTCCGGAGTCCTGAAAGCGGTAAGGTCGAGCAGTCCCTCGTCCACCACCGCGAGAGTATATGTCATCGGACGGCCCTTCTTCTCGCGGACCTTCACGCTGAACTCCTCCTGCGGACGTATCACATCCGGCAGGGAAAGTACAGGTTCGAGCCTGGCGTCCGGATTCTGCACCAGCACAGGCTGGACTCCGTACATACGGACAGGAAGGTCGTTGCCGGCATCCTTGCGGCTCTGGAGCATTGTGACGTGCACATAGAAGTTCGGCGCCATATCCTCCGTAACCTTAATCACGTGCCGGGTGTCCCGCTCCTCGTCGGTCTTCACCCAGCTGCGGGAAATCACGCCGCGTCCGTTCTCCAGCGAGACGAGAACCCGGCCTGCCTTCGCCGCCGGGATATAGACCGTCACCTCGTCGCCGACCTTGCACTCCCTGCGGTCGAGACTGAAGGAGAGCATAGTGAGAGAGGACGGGTCATTCTTTTCCGAACGTCCGCGCCAGCTCGGCCAGTCCACATAGAAGATTCCGCCTGAGGCGTGTCCGCTGTCCAGGTCCTTGACATACAGAAGGAAACGTCCCCACTCGGGATACTCCAGACGGAAAGGTACAGTGGCCGGAGAAGTCGAAGAAGTCAGAGTCCCCCGACTTACCGGGACGGAGCTCTTGCCGTTCACATAAGAGCTGAGAGATTCTCTGCGGCTCTCCCACCACCAGCTCCAGTCCATCTTGTAGATACGGTATTCGAGCCTGTCGCCCGATACGGGTCTGCCCCGGCTGTCGAGTACCACTATCGGGAAATTCAGGTCAGTGTCCGTCTCCTGCCACTCGGAAGGCAGTTTCACGCCCACATAGGAACGGAACGGAGAGAAGAGCTCCGTGCACGTGGCTATGCTCGCGTCTCCGCCCGGCTCCATCACGCGGGTGACGATATTCGCGTTCATCATTCCCGGAGCTGAAGGCACCTCTGAGATCTTCACGCTCACGCGGGCGCGGCCCGAGTTGTCGAGAGTCGTGGTATAGACGTCCCAATCCGCCGTATCATAGGACGAAATCGGATTCTGGAAATTATAGCCTTCATAGCCGCTGAATGCAGCTTTCCTGCGGCTGAGGGTCATCGTGGAAACGACCTTCAGCCCCGAGGCCGCCGGTCCCGTGAGCCAGTTCGAACTCACATCGAAACGGGTCACGCCGCCCGCCTGTATGATTTCGTCCGAAAGCTCCACATTCACTTTCAGCCTGTTCGCCTTTACCGTCTCCACAGGAAGGGCTTTGTGGAAGCTGGCGCCTCCGACCTTGACATAGGCGTTCCAGGTTCCGGTAGGGTCGCTTTCACGGGTAGGGATGTCGAACACGTAAAGCCCGTTCACCCCGGAAGTGTTCACCTGCTTGGAGTAGAACTGCCCTTGAGGTGTGTAAAGTTCCATAGTGACGGGATGATGGCGCGGCACGGCCTTCCCCCTGTCCTCTATCATAGCCGACACGTGCAGCGTGTCGCCCGGCCTCCAGACTCCCCTCTCCCCGTAGATATAGGCCTTCATTCCGGAAGACAGTTCCTGTCCTCCCACATCGAAGCGGCTGAGGGACTTTTCCTCGCCGTCCACGGTGCGCAGATACCCGATCCTATCGTCCTTGCGGACCGTGAACACGAAAGGCTTGACGGAAGTCCGCAGGTGCGCGAAGCCCTTGCCGTCAGTCTTGGCGCTGGCGATCTCCTGCAGCTGGTAGCTGTAGGCCGTCACCTCCGCGAAAGAGAGAGGCTCGGTAGTGGCTAACTCGTTAGCGGTCACCCAGTAGTCCCCTGCGCCGGCACTCTTTACGATGATGCCGACATCGGAAGCGAGCAGAGAGCATTTCGGGAAGCGCTCGGATATCATATAATATGACGGAGTGGTCGGGTCGTCCCGGTCATCCCAATCATAAAGCTCCCAATCGTAATAATTGTCGTAATAGTATGCGTTGGGACGGTCCCAGACCTTCTCGTCTTCCTCAGTGAGGGAGCCCTGGGAAGGGCTCACCATAGCGGACAGACCGGAATCCGTGGCAATGGCTCCGCCGTAGAGGGAATACTCCCGGCGGAAAGAGAGGGTGATGCGGTAGAGAGCCCCCGGTTCCTTTTTGAAGAACGGACTGAGGTCGATGGAGAAATCCTGCCATTTATGCAGGTCCTTGCCCGGGTCGGAGTCCAGACGGACCGTACCCTTATAGACCATACGGCCGCTGCGGCGGATGTCATTGCCGTCGCTGAGACGGGAATTGTCCTGAAGGTACATCAGCATATTGTTCGCGTACACCTTGATGATGGTCACGTCCACGGCTGAGAGGTTCACGGCACGCAGCGGAAGGACCACTTCGGCCGCGTCCGGCAGGATGGAACCGGTGAATGCGAGCTTCACTGCGGGAGCGATGTCCTCCCGGCGGAAAGTCTTGGTGTATTCCTGTCCGAGAGCCTTTCCGTCAGCGTTTTTCAGCAGGGACGACACGGTGAGCCGCACATCTGAGGCGGAGCCGCGCTCGAAGAAGAGTTTTACCCTGTTGCCCTTGACATCCATATAGCTCCTGCCTTCCGCATCGGTGTAGATGAGCCCCTTGTAGTCGCGCGAGGCATCCAGAAGCCCGGAAAAGCGTATGTCAGCATAGCAGTCTCCGTCCTCCACGAGTTCGGCCGAGATGACGCCGAACTCCGATGTCGGAGGAAGCGCGACCTGTTGCGAATATCCGTCCTTATAGCCGAGGGATGAGGCGTCCACGCTGAGCTTGAGCTGCGAAGGGGAGTCGGGAATCGCGATTCCGCTGACCGTGAAGCCCAGCGAGATGCCGCCGCCAGGGAGAATCTCCACACTCGGAGTGGCCCCGTGACACTTTACCGAAATGATGTCGGAGGCATCTGCGGCTTCCACCGGCTCGCTGAACTGTATCTTTCCCTCCAGCTGATAGAATTCAGGCTCGGAAGGATCGATGAAGAGGCTCAGGCCGCTGACGGAGAATTGCCTGCGTGCGACGCGGAATGAGAAGTCGAACTTCTTCAGAGACTTCTCGCTCACTCCGGCCACATCGCCGAGCCGGAAGGTGGCCTTATAGGTGGCTCCCTGTTTCAGCGCTCCGCTTTCGGGGATGAACTCAATTCGGGAGGCGGATACCCAGTGTGCGCTGCCCTTTAGCGAAGGGCTGAACGAAAACAGCGCGTCCGGGTCCACGGAACTGTCCACGTCGGAAGCGAAATCGATGCGTATGGACGAATCCGGAGATATCGTGCCGCCCGTGTAGGCGTACACGTAGTCGATGAATGCTGCGGCAGGAGCCTGTAGTCCCTTTCCGTTACCGCAGCCGCCGAGAAGAGGCAGCAGCGCCAGCGCCAGCGAGGGCAGAAGCGCAAGTTTCGAAGCAAGTTTAAGATTCATACTCATATTTCGTCATTTTTTTTTAATTTCCGTCATTCGGCCTTACGGCCAATCCCGTCCTCCTCCACGTCAGCATTGGCCGCAGGCCGCGGGCGGACAGGGGTCTGATGCTCCGGCGGAAAGTTCCGCGTAGGTCGGAACGCACGCCGAGCTCTCCCAGAAACTCTTCCCGCGAAGGCAGACGACGGTGGAACGTCCGCCGGTGAGAATCAGGCAGCCGACCCCGAGCAGTGCTCCGTAGCGCAGCGCCTGGGCGAGCACCTCGCCGGTCAGCGCCACTTCGGGCCTTTTGCACTCCACTATGGCTGCGGGGACGCCGCCCCGGCCGTACACCACTATGTCGGCGCGGTAGGTCTTGCCGCCCGGGCATTCGAGCCTCACCTCGCTCATCATCTGATGCATAGGCACGCCCCGGTTCTCGTGGAGATAGCGTATGAACCACTGGCGCACCCTCTCTTCCGGAGTGAGCGCCACGTCCTTTTTCCTCAACGGGTCCCATATCGTTTCCACTTTGCAAATATATGGGATTTTTCGCAAAGGAATTCCTCCACTCGGCTTTTTCCGCTTCCCATCCCGGGCCGTCATCACGCGCTCTTGTATTTTATGATGTTTATCCATACCTTTGGCAAGTTTAATCTAAAACAGTCGAAACGATGACTTCCATTATTATCATTGCTATTGTCGCCCTCCTGATTCTGTGGGCAATCGGTGTTCAGAGAAGACTTGTGAAGCAAGATGAACTCTGCAAAAATGCTCTCAGCCAGATCGGAGTGCAGCAGTCCAGCCGCTGGGATGCCCTCACAGCTCTCGCGGAGCTCGTGAAATCCTACAACGAATACGAATTCGACGCCCTGATGAAAATCATCGGGCAGCGCAAGCCGGTGGACAGAAGCAGCAGTCCGGAAGAAGTGGACGCGCAGGAGAATGCGCTCCGAAATCTCGCCGTGCAGGTGACAGCCGTAGCCGAGCAGTATCCGGCCCTCAAGTCGAACGAGAACTACACCAAGACTATGGACAGCGTGAACCTCTATGAGAATCAGGTCCGGATGAGCCGTATGGTGTTCAATGACAGCGTGACCCTGATGAACCGTCTGGTGCGCCAGTTCCCGAGCTCGATAATGGCGGGCATACTCGGATTCAAAGAAAAGGACTACCTTCAGGTAGAGGCTCAGAAGACGCAGATGCCTTCGATGAAGATATGACCGGGAGAGTCATAGGATTGGCCGCGGCCGCCCTTCTGGCGGCTGCGCCGCTTTGTCTTGCCGGAACTGAGATTTACGGTATCGACATCGATGTGGCTCTGAGCCGGGACGGGACCGCTCTGGTGAAGGAGACCTGGGATGTGGACGTGTCCGGCATCACGGAATGGTATCTGGTGCGCGAAAACCTCGGCGACATAGAGATTTCGGGGCTTGGAGTGCGCGAGGGCGACAGGGATTTCCTGAACGAGGGGGCCTGGGACGTGGACAGGAGCATCCGGCAGAAGGCCTTCCGCTGCGGAATAGTGGATAAAAGCGATGGCTGCGAAATCTGCTGGGGCGTGGGAAGCGACGGCAGGCACGTCTTCACGGTTTCGTACGCGATGTCGAATGCTGTGAAGAGTCTGCGGGACTACGATATGCTGCATCTTCAGCTGGTCTCGCCGGGTCTTTCATCCGAGCCCGAGAGGGTGAGGGTGAGCATCTGCGCCCCTGTTCAGCTCGATACTTCGGTGGCGAGAATCTGGGGCTTCGGCTATCACGGGACCAGCGGATTCGAGGACGGGAAAGCGGTGTTCGACGCTCCGGCAGGTCTGGAATATGAAGGCTCGGTCATCGCGCTGTTGCGCTTCGACAAGGGCATCTTCGAGTCGGGCAGCGTGCAGGACAGACCGTTCGAGGAGGCTCTGAATACCGCTCTGGAAGGGGCTTCGTTCTCATCACGCAGCTTCTTGGACTGGCTCTATGACATTTTTCTCACCATTCTGGGCGCACTGACCGTATTCATCGTTCCGATTCTGATCATCTGGAAGGGGATGAGCGGCAACAGCGGCGGCAAGCCAAGCGGCCTTCGCATCAGGAGATTTCTGGGCAGAAAGCCGAACGAAATAGTCTGGTGCAGGAGCATACCGTTCGGGGCGGACCTTCTGAAATGCAACTACATCGCCCAAAGCGCCGGTCTGAACGGAGGGGACAGGACTCTGTCCGCCGCACTGATACTGAAGCTGCTGCAGGACGGATACCTGACCACGCGCAAGGACGCGGACGGCAAGGTGGAGATTATGTTCAGCGAGGGTGCGGACACTTCGCGTCTCAGCCCGACCGCAGCCAAGCTGCTGTCAATGATGCGCGAAGCTTCCGGGAAGGACAATATACTTCAGGACAAGGAGTTCAGCCGCTGGGCCAAAAGACACGGCTCCAAGGTGAGCAGGTGGACCAAGCGGTCTATGAAAGACGGGAAGGCCGGCCTTGAGGAAAGCGGAGACCTCGACGGGAGCAAGCTCACCGCCGCCGGAAAGGAGAAGGCCTGGCAGCTGGTGGGCTTCAAGAAATATCTGCAGGATTATACCCTTCTGAAAGAGCGTCATACCGAAGAGGTGGTGCTCTGGAGAGATTATCTCTGTCTGGCAGCCCTGTTCGGAATAGCCAAGAAGGTGGCGAAAGAGCTCAAGGACATTAATCCGGAGGCCTTCGAGCAGGCCACAGGCTACGACTACGGCACTATGGACACCATCCTCTACACCACTTCCCGTCTGTCCCGCGCCATTACGGACACCCTGAATGCCAGAAGCCTGAGCGGAAGCGGCGGCGGGAGCAGTTTCGGAGGCTTCGGAGGCTCGTCCTCATTCGGGGGCGGCGGCGGATTCTCCGGCGGCGGCTTCGGCGGAGGAGGAAGATGAGACTCCCGGGGACGCGCGGTGACCGTTCTGTGCTTCCCGACAAAAACTCAAAAAACATATACGGAATTCAAGATTCGTGAAGCGGCGGAAAAATGTGACGAAAAAACGGAAGGAAACGTCACGATTTCCGCCGCTTTCTCCGTATCTTTGTAGGGTGCGGAGAATTGTCTCCGCATAGTGATGATGGAATAATCAATCGGTTGTTTTTTGTGAAGGATTCAGAGCAAAAGCACCAAGGGGAAACACAAACGCATTATGGCTAAAGAAGTAGAAACAAATGCCGCCGCGGGAGCGAATGAGGCCAGACTTAAGGCTCTGCAGGCGACACTCGACAAGATCGAGAAAGATTATGGTAAAGGCACGATTATGAAGCTGGGGGATCAGCCACAATGGGATGTCCAGGTCATTCCGAGCGGCTCCGTAGCCCTCGACCACGCGCTGGGAATCGGAGGCTACCCGAGAGGGCGCATCATCGAAATATACGGACCGGAATCCAGCGGTAAGACCACCCTGGCCATCCACGCCATAGCCGAAGCCCAGAAACTCGGAGGCATCGCCGCCATCATAGACGCGGAGCACGCCTTCGACCGCACTTATGCCAAGGCTCTGGGCGTAAATCTGGACACCCTCCTCATCTCCCAGCCGGATAACGGCGAGCAGGCTCTCGAGATCGCGGATAACCTCATCCGTTCCGGAGCCATCGACATCATAGTCATCGACTCCGTGGCCGCACTCACTCCAAAGGCTGAAATCGAGGGCGAGATGGGCGACAACAAGGTCGGCCTGCAGGCCCGCCTTATGAGCCAGGCCCTGCGCAAGCTTACGGCCAACATCAGCAAGACGAACACCTGCTGCATCTTCATAAACCAGCTCCGCGAGAAGATAGGCGTGATGTTCGGGAATCCGGAGACCACCACAGGCGGCAACGCCCTGAAGTTCTACGCTTCCGTGCGCATCGACGTGCGCCGCACCACCCAGCTCAAGGACGGGGACGAGGCCACGGGGAACCGCACCAGGGTGAAGGTGGTGAAGAACAAGATGGCCCCTCCTTTCAAGAAAGCCGAGTTCGACATCGTTTACGGCGAGGGCATCTCGCACAGCGCGGAGATCTGCGACCTGGGAGTCGAGCTTGACATCATCCACAAGAGCGGAAGCTGGTTCAGCTATAACGGCGAGAAGCTCGCCCAGGGCCGCGAGGCCGTGAAGGCACTGCTTCGTGACAATACGGAACTCTGCGAGGAGATCGAGGGCAAGGTCCGCGAGGCTCTCGCGAAAATCAGCGACTGATGGGGAAAATCATTCTTACGGGCGACCGTCCTACGGGCCGCCTCCATATCGGACATTACGTAGGGTCGCTCCGCCGCAGAGTGGAGCTGCAGAACAGCGGCGAGTTCGAGAAAATCTACATAATGATCGCCGACGCGCAGGCTCTCACGGATAATGCCGACAACCCTGAGAAAGTACGCCAGAACATCATCGAAGTGGCTCTCGACTATATGTCGGCGGGGCTTGACCCCGCGAAATCCACGCTCTTCATCCAGAGCCGGATCAGTGAGCTGACCGAGCTTACTTTCTTCTATATGAATCTGGTCACGGTGCAGAGGCTTCAGAGGAATCCTACCGTGAAGCAGGAAATCCAGATGCGCGGATTCTCCGAGAGCGGCGAGGAGAACAAGGCCGGAACCCCCGTGGGGTTCTTCTGCTACCCCATAAGCCAGGCGGCGGACATCACGGCCTTCAAAGCCACTACGGTACCGGCCGGCGAGGACCAGGAGCCTATGGTCGAGCAGACCCGCGAGATCGTGCGCAAATTCAACTCCGTGTACGGACCCGCTCTCGTGGAGCCGGAGATACTGCTGCCGGAGAACGCGGCCTGCCTGCGTCTGCCGGGCACGGACGGCAAGGCCAAGATGAGCAAGTCTCTGGGGAACTGCATCTACCTTTCCGACTCTGCCGAAGAGGTGAGGGCGAAAGTGAAGGGGATGTTCACAGACCCGGGACATCTTCAGGTCAGCGACCCCGGCAAGGTGGAGGGGAATACCGTCTTCACCTATCTGGACGCGTTCTGCGCCCCGGAGCACTTCGACAAGTTCGGAGGCTGCTTCACCGGAAGGAAGGCTTCTTTCGATTTCCACAGTCTGGACGAGGTGAAGGCGCAGTACAGGGCCGGAGGTCTCGGGGACGTGATGATAAAGAATTTCCTCGCCGAGGTGCTGAATGACACTCTGGAGCCTATGAGAGTGCGCCGCAAGGAGCTTGAGGCGGACCTCCCTTATGTTTACGAGGTGCTGCGCAAGGGAAGCGAAACGGCACGCGCGGAAGCGGCGCGAACACTCGCGGACGTAAAGCGCGCGATGAAGATAAATTACTTCGACCCCGGCGTACTGGAGCAGCTCATAGAGGAGCAGAGCAGAAAATACGGAAACAGCCTCTGAAAACCGGGCGGAGAGACTGACTCGGTAATAATACGATAAAATGATGAAAGAGAAACTGCTGGGGATGACTCCGGAGGAGCTGAAGGCTGCGGCGATAGGCTGCGGCCTTCAGCCGTACGCCGGAGGGCAGATAGCCAAATGGCTGTACGTGAAGAAAGCGCACAGTTTCGACGAGATGACCGACATCTCCAAGGCCGGGCGCGAGGCGCTCGCCGCACGGTATGAACTGGGGCTTACCCTGCCGGCGGCGAGCGCACAGTCTGCGGACGGAACCCGCAAATACCTCTTTCCCGCCGGAGAGTACGCGGTGGAGGCGGTGGTGATTCCGGACGAGGAGCGCCGCACCCTCTGCGTCAGCTCCCAGGCCGGATGCCGGATGGGCTGCCGCTTCTGTATGACGGGCCGCCAGGGCTTCCACGGTCATCTGTCCGCGGCGGACATACTCTCGCAGTTCATCGCCATAGACGAGTCCGCACAGCTGACGAATGCGGTTTTTATGGGGATGGGGGAACCACTGGACAATTACTCCGAAGTCTCGCGGGCCATCACCGTACTCACCTCCGGCTGGGGCTTCGGCTGGAGTCCGAAGAGGATCACCGTCTCCACCATAGGAGTCATCCCGACTCTGAAGCGCTTTCTGGAAGAGAGCCGCTGCCATCTGGCGGTGAGCCTGCACGACCCCTTCCCCGAGGAAAGGGCCTCCATTATGCCCGTCCAGAAGGCCTATCCTATAGAGGATGTCGTAAACTTGATCCGTCAGTACGACTTCAGCGGACAGAGAAGGGTCAGTTTCGAGTACACTATGTTCGCCGGACTTAACGACAGCAAACGCCACGAGGATGCCCTGATCCGCCTGTTGAGAGGGCTGGAGTGCCGGGTGAATCTCATACGTTTCCACAAGATTCCGGATTTCCCCCACGAGAGCACGGCACTGCCGCTTATGGAGAATTTCCGGGACAGGCTCTCCGCTCACGGCATCACCTGCACCATCCGCGCCTCCAGAGGAGAAGACATTCTCGCCGCCTGCGGAATGCTGGCCGGACGCCATAAGGCACAGAATCCGCAAAGCTGAAAAAGCAGTGGAACCATTCCCGCATAGTTTTTTATATATACCATTACTGCCGAGATGAAAAGAATAAGGGTAAGCATATTGCTGGCCGCCGTCCTGCTGCTGACGCAGGCTGTGGGGAACGCGCAGACACAGACACGCCGTCTATCCGTGAACCCGAAGTCCGACGAAAGCGCAATGCAGCTGATGCGCGAGAGGATGAAACGCATCCGCAACAAGGAAAAGAGACCGACGGTCGCCCTCGTATTGAGCGGCGGCGGGGCGAAAGGCGCCGCTCACGTGGGAGTGCTGCGCTATCTGGAGGAGCAGCAGATTCCGGTGGACATCGTGCTCGGCACGAGTATGGGCGGTCTGGTCGGAGGTCTCTACGCTCTGGGCTACTCCCCCGCCTTTATGGACTCGCTGCTCAGGACTTCGGACTGGAGCATACTGATGTCAGACAAGGTCCCGCGCGAGTACATCTCCTACAGCAACGTGAAGTACAAGGAGAAGTTCGCCCTCTCCTTCCCTTTCTCCATCACCCGCGACCTGCATCTCGGAGCCGGCGAGGATGACGGAAGTCAGAACTCCCTGAGGGATAACATTATGCGCAGCCTCCCGTCCGGATACATCTTCGGGCAGAACGTCGCGAACAAATTCAGCAGCCTTTCGGTGGGCTACGAGGACAGGATGAATTTCTTCGACCTCCCGATACCTTTCGTCTGCGTGGCGACTGACCTCGTCTCCTGCCGGGCCAAGATATGGCACGACGGAAAAATCACCACTGCGATGCGCTCCACGATGTCCATACCGGGAGTCTTCGCCCCGGTGAAGACAGAAGGGATGGTGCTGGTGGACGGAGGAATGCGGAACAACTTCCCTACCGACATCGCCCACGAGATGGGGGCGGACATAATCATAGGCGTGGAACTCTCGGACAGCTCGATGTCCTACGATGACATAAACAATCTCGGAGACCTCATCTGGCAGTCCATCGACCTTATGGGCTACGACACCTTCGCGAGCAATGTGAATATGACCGACGTGTTCATCAAGCCCCGGCTCGCCGGCTACAATATGATGAGTTTCGACAGCGTTAGCATCGACACCATCATAAACAGGGGCTATCAGGCGGCCGTGGCCCAGGCCGAAAGCATAGCGCAGGTGCAGAAGCGCACCGGCAGACGCGAAAAGAAGCTCGCCGCGCCGCCCGCCACGGACATAATGACACATCCCGTCACCATAGACCGGCTCACGTTCACGGGTCTGGACGAAACCGAAATCCAGCACATCTCGAAGAAGATCGACCTGAAGGTCGGCAGGAACGTCACCGGAGCGATGATAGAGGATGCCGTGGCGAAGATTTACGCCATCGGCGCGTATAATTACGTGAACTACGAGCTCAGCGGCTCCGAGGAGCCTTACAAGCTCGACATAAAGTGCCAGCACGGCCCCGTGAACCGTCTGGGTCTGGGCGCGAGGTTCGACTCGGAGACCCTGGTGTCCGCGATCTTCAACGTCGGAATAAACGTGAACGCGCTGTCGCGGCACGCATTGGACGTCACCGCCAAGGTGGCGGCCAACCCTTATCTCGACTTGCACTACATTATGAACACGCGCCACGGCAACACGCTGAACGCGGACCTGCTGTTCTCGTACACCGACGCGAATATGTTCGATATGGCCGACTCGCGCTACAACATAAACTATTGGCGGCTGCGGCAGAGGCTGTATTTCTCGAATATGAGCTGGTCGAATTTCGACGTGAAGCTCGGACTCAGGAACGACTGGTTCAAGACCGTGTCCTTCCTCGGGCAGGATACGGGCTCGGGCAGATACTCCGGAGAAAAGTCGAAGAACGACTACGTCTCGATTTTCGCGGACGGACGGCACGACTCCACGGACGACGGCTATTTCCCTCACAGAGGCAGCGATACGAGGCTGCGTGCGGGCTGGATCTTCACTGACAGGCGGAACGTGACCAAGTCTCTTCTGGAACTCCAGCTGGACCACAAGAGCGTCATCCCGACAAGGGGGATGCTCGACCTGCTGCTGAGCATAAACGCCCGCGCGACCATAGGGAACAACGTCCCGCTCCCGTATATGAACGTGATCGGAGGCAGTATGCCGGGCAAGTATGTCGACCAGCAGATTCCGTTTATGGGCATAAACTACGCTATGCCGGTGGAACGGCTTCTGGCGGTGATGGGAATCGAGGCGCGTCTGGACCTGGGCAAGAACCACTACCTCTCCGCCGTGGCGAACTGTATGGGGACGGCGGACAATCCCGACAGCATAGACCGGGGACGTATGGGCGTGGGGGCCGGACTGGAATATGCCTACGACTCCATCATCGGACCGCTGAAGATAAACTTGCATTGGTCGGACCTGACCAAACGCGTGGGGCTGTATTGCGGGATAGGATTCGATTTCTGATCGTCGATGGAACAGGAACAGTACAAGTCCGCGCTCGCATCCCTGCAGCGCAGTTGCGTCAAGCGGGAGCATTGCCGTCAGGAGATTCTGCGCAAGGCTCTGAAAGAGGCCGGAGAGGATATGCAGGCCGCGCAGAAGATGGTGGAGGAACTGGTAGAGGAGCGATTCGTGGACGATGCCCGCTATGCAGCGGCGTTCGCCCGCGAGAA
This sequence comes from Bacteroidia bacterium, assembly GCA_030529945.1. GTDB lineage: Bacteria > Bacteroidota > Bacteroidia > Bacteroidales > UBA932 > Cryptobacteroides. The sequence goes on from JAUMVX010000024.1 coordinate 30,500, forward strand.
GGCTTCGCTCTCCGGCTGGGGGCGGGTGAAAATCCGCTATATGCTCCGGGGCAAGGGCATTCCCGAGGGGGACATCGAGGCTGCGCTGCGTGAGGTGGACCCCGATGCGGCGGGGGAGCGGCTGGAAAAGCTTCTGCGGGGCAAGTGGGCCGTGCTGCGCGAGGACCCCTACGGAAAGTTCAAGCTAATAAAATACGCTCTTTCGAGAGGTTATGAATATACGGACGAGCTCACGGGTCTCGTCGACAATATAGTGAAAGGATTATGAATGTTCTGGTAACAGGGGCCAATGGCCAGCTGGGACGCGAGTTGCGCAACCAGGCCTCCGGCAGCCCTCACCGTTTCATCTTCTCGGACGTGACCTCCGTCCCTGGACTTGACACCGTTTTTCTGGACATCACGAACATCGACGCTGTGCGTCTGGTGGCCGAGTCCGAGGGAGTGGACGTGATCGTGAACTGCGCGGCCTACACCGATGTGGACCGTGCGGAGGATGATCCCGCTATGGCGGAGCTTCTGAACCATACGGCAGCCGGGGTGCTCGCCAAGGTCTGCTCCGAGAGGGACTCCACCCTCGTGCACATCTCGACCGACTACATATTCAGCGGCGAGGGCTGCGTTCCGTACCGCGAGGACGACGCTCCCTCGCCTCGGAGCGTTTACGGCTCGACCAAGCTCGCGGGCGAAGAGTCCGTCCTGCACTCTGGCTGCAGCAGCATCATCCTGCGCACCGCGTGGCTCTACTCGCCCTACGGCAAAAACTTCGTCAAGACCATCGCCCGCCTCGTGGACGAGAAAGAGCAGATAAAGGTGGTCTTCGACCAATGCGGAAGCCCGACTTACGCCGCTGATCTCGCCGCGCTCATAGTCAAGATATTGGACAAGAATATGATAGAACGCTGCGGAGTCTATCATTTCACGGACGAGGGGGCCATCTCCTGGTATGATTTCGCGATGGCGATAAGAGACCTTCTGGGCAGCCTCTGCGAGGTGCTCCCCTGCCGGAGCGAAGATTATCCGGCCCGTGCACGGAGGCCGCATTATTCGGTGCTGGACAAGTCTCTGGTGAAGGAGACCTTCGATGTGAAGATTCCGCACTGGTACGATTCCCTGAAAGAGTGTCTGGAAAGGATGAAGTGATGGAGAGGCGTAAGATTTTCCTTTATACCGACGGCGCGTCGAGCGGCAATCCGGGTCCCGGGGGATTCGGAGTCGTGCTGAAATGCGGAGATCTGCGCAAAGAACTCTCCGGAGGCTTCGCTCTCACCACGAATAACCGGATGGAACTTCTGGCCGTAATCACGGGGCTGGAGGCCATACGCTGGGAGAGGGCCGATGTGGAGGTCTGGAGCGATTCCACTTATGTGGTGAAGGCTGTGAACGAGGGCTGGCTCCGCTCCTGGGAGGCCAAGGGCTGGAAGAAGGTGAAGAATGTGGACCTCTGGCAGAGGTTTCTGGCGGTCTATCGGAAGCACAACGTGTGCCTGCATTGGCTGAAAGGCCACGCCGGGCATCCGGAGAACGAGAGGTGCGACGCTCTCGCCGTCGCCGCCGGGGCCGGAGCCGCCGCCCGGGGCGAAATCCTGCCTGCGGATGAGGGGTTCAGTGCCGGGTGAGCGCCCGGCCTCCGTTTTTTGTGATGAATGCGCCGAGTATCGTTCCGAGCGATCCCGTCTTCCCGGAGATTCTCGAATCGATTATATCATATTCTTCAGTGACAAACCTATGTAATCTATAGCCCAGCCCTTGTGATGCTCGGCAATTCTGACCGATTTGGCGGCGAGATCTTTTCGGTTGATTTTCGATTCGTTGCGCTTGCATTCTCCGATCACTATCTTGCGGTCGGCCTCGTTGACGGCTATAAGATCGATTTCGTTCTTCTCCCCAGGTTCTCCTTTCGAGCCTTTCTCCCAATAATTCGTTACGATGTTGTATTCTCCTGTCTCCATATAGGACTGCCTGAACCACTTCTCCAGAACAAGGCCCGAATAGACTTCATAATCCGATTCAATCCTTTTCTTGACGTACTCCATATTGCCAATCTCGACTGCGCTCCTGTATTTGTAGATGAAGCGGAACCAGAAATTAAGGAAATTATCTGAAATATAATACCTTACATTCCTTGACTGCTCACCGCTGAGATATGGTCGCACTCTGGCCACGACATTGTAATCGTTCTCCAGTTTATCCAGATAGCCGCCCGTCTCGAATCCCACATAGCTGGTCATATCGCCTCGATAAGTATTGCCGCCCGCGAGAGCTGCAAGGACTGAGAAATAGTTTCCGTATTCCTTGCCGAACTCATCGGAGAGAAGTTCCTTACCCTCGTCGATGAAATATGAACCTATATCAATAGACGTGTCGATAATCGCATCCCTGGTGAATGCCTTCTGAGTCATCAGTAGCTCAACATATTTCGCCACGCCTCCTGTCACCATATACAAAGTCAGAAGGTCGTCCGGCGTATAATCCGGGTTATGGTCGCAGAGTATTTCCTTCAGAACGGAAGTGCCGAATGGCTTGATTGTGAACCTTGCAGTGGCCCGTCCATACAGAGGCTCGTCCTTGTCGTCGAAGATCTTTTTCATCCTCGAATAGATGGATCCGCAGATGACAAGGTTAATCCGGCTGTCTTCCTTATTGGAGTCCCATACGTTCTGGATGTCCGAGAAGATTGCCTCGCCGGCAATCTTCAAGTTCTGGAATTCGTCCAGCACAAGAGTGAAATTCTTTCTTTTTGATATACTCATTATCGCCTCGAAAAGTCGTCTGAACGAGGTGAAATCCCCAATGTCCTCATTAAGAACATCCCTTACGATTTCGACGAGTTCCTGACAGAGCAGATGCTCGCTCTTTTTCCCTACGAAGAAATAGAGGAACGGGATGGAGGTGAATGAGTGCTTTATGAGCGTGGTTTTCCCAATCCTGCGTCGTCCGGTCATCACAATCATCTGAGCATTTTCGGAGGAAAGCGCCTCATATCTTTTCAATGCGGCCATTTCGGCCTCCCTGTCATAGAATTTCATTTTTCGCCTTATTTTTTTGTAACAGCCGTTACAGTAAACACCGTTACAAAGATGAAGATTTTTTATAAGAGAAGCAATTTTTATTGATGCCCCGTAGCTGTTGTTCAAGATGTTCTACACACGGAACAAGGCTATAGTCGGTGTTTATTATTCGGAACTGCCCGGGATGACCGCCTTCCTCGGTTCTCTCTGACGGATGTCCTTTTTCTCGACAGGCTATAAAGGAGTTCATATCGGCCAACTTGCCGAATGAAAATCAGCCAACTTGCCAAATGAAAATCGGCTAACTTGCCAAATGAAAAAAGATAATGGCTTGATTATTTGAGAAAAAGCCGTATCTTTGCTGTATGAGCAATTATAAGATAAGAGTCGCCGATACTATCCTTAAAGATAACCTGGAAGCTGCCGGTCTGGTCCTGATTGAAGGAACCAAATGGTGCGGAAAGACCACCACGGCAGAACAGCAGGCGGGGAGTGTAGTGTATATGAACGATCCGGCAAATTCCGGAACATACATTACGTTGGCGCAGACTTCACCGGGGCTTCTGCTGAGGGGTGAAACTCCACGTTTGGTTGACGAGTGGCAGGATGCCCCCGAACTCTGGGATGCAGCCAGATTTGAGGTGGATCATCGCGACGAGAAGACAGCCCAATTCATATTCACCGGTTCGACCGTCATTCCGGAAGAAAAACGGGAAAAGATAAAACATACCGGGACCGGACGTGCGGCGTGGATAAAGATGCGCCCGATGAGCCTTTGGGAGTCCGGAGAATCTAATGGCGACTTGAGTCTCAGTAAGTTGTTTGCCGGGGAAACGGAAACCGCTTATCCTTCGAATAATCTGCAGATAGATGACCTGGCCTGGCTCATATGCCGCGGCGGATGGCCGGCCGCATTGTCTATGTCCAGAAAAGGAGCTCTCCGCCAATCGTTCAATTATATCGATGCTATTGCCGGTACGGATATTTCAGCCGTGGATGATGTGGAACGGGACAGGGATTTTACACTGCGTCTGCTCAGAAGCTATGCCCGCTTTCAAGGCGCTCAAGCTTCGGTAACTTCCATCTACGAAGACCTCAAAACCAATGCGGCCGGTTCGATGACGACGGATACCATTACATCATACATAACGGCACTCAAGAAGCTTTATGTCATAGAGGACGCTCCGGCCTGGAATCCTAATCTCCGCTCAAAGACAGCCATAAGAACATCGGATACTCGTTATTTCGTGGACCCTTCGATAGGCGCAGCTGCATTAGGTATCGGCCCCGGAGACCTCCTGTCAGACTTGAATACAATGGGGTTTCTTTTTGAAGCCCTGTGTGTCAGGGACTTGCGTGTATATGTTGAGGCGCTTGACGGAAATCTCCATCATTATAGAGATAAAAATAATCTTGAGTGTGATGCTGTTCTGCACTTGAGGGATGGCAGATACGGTCTGGTGGAAATCAAGCTCGGGGGAGATAAGCTCATCGAAGAAGGAGCTTATACCTTGAAGTTGCTGACTTCGAAACTTGATATGGTAAGGATGAAGGCGCCTTCATTTCTGATGGTGCTGACAGGCACAGGCTCTTATGCTCATAAACGTGAGGATGGCGTCTGGGTCGTGCCGATAGGATGTTTGAAGCCTTAGTCTTTGCCGGAACCTACTATTCTCCTTAAAAAGATTTGTAATCCGCGACAAAAAGGATATATTTGCAGAGGAAAGAACAGGCTATTAGAAAAATATTTATAAACAGGCGTTAATGTCCGTGCTTCCTTGAAACTTCGACATCTTCAACAGTAGCACAACGGAATTAACGCCCACGTGTTCGAAATGAACTCGTGGGCTTATCCGTTGGAATGTGCTACAGGTTGTCGAAGACCTCAAGGAGCAGACCAATGAGTAAGTCCACTTTTTGTATGCTCTCAAGAATATATTCTAACATTCAATCACGTGACTTTAACCAATTTTTGTACAATTAACTCTCCAGCTTGACGGTCTTGG
>JAUMVX010000025.1 GCA_030529945.1 Bacteroidia bacterium
GAACCGCAGAACCATAGAATCATAAAACCATAGATTCACAAACCGAAAGAACAAACCACGATATATGTACAGACTAAACCTGACTGCCATCCTGTCCGCAATCCTTGCGGCCGCGATATTCAGCGGCTGCTGCGGCTCGCAGGCCGCCCATTATGACGGACCTGTCTATCTGAATCCACAGGCCTCCCTCGATGAGAGGGTCGAAGACGCCATCTCCCGTATGACCCTCGAAGAGAAGGTCGCGATGGTCCACGCCCAGTCCAAATTCTCCTCGCCCGGCGTCGCCCGTCTGGGAATCTCGGAGCTCTGGTGCACGGACGGCCCTCACGGGATACGTCCCGAGGTGCTCTGGGACGAGTGGGAGCAGGCCGGCTGGACTAATGATTCCGTAGTGGCCTACCCGGCCCTCACCGCGCTTGCGGCCACCTGGAACAGGGATATGTCCGCCCTTTACGGCAAGTCCATAGGAGAGGAGGCCCGCTATCGCGAGAAGGATGTGCTGCTGGGACCGGGAGTGAACATCTACAGGACCCCGCTGAACGGCCGCAATTTCGAATATATGGGCGAGGACCCTTACCTTTCAGCCCGGATGGTGGTCCCTTACATACAGGAACTCCAGAAGAACGGAGTGGCCGCCTGCGTGAAGCACTTCGCCCTGAACAATGAAGAGGCCTACCGCCATACCATCGATGTAGACCTCGATGACCGGGCGCTCTATGAAATATATCTCCCGGCATTCAAGGCGGCTGTCCAGGAGGGAGGCGCGTGGTCGATAATGAGCAGCTACAACCTCTACAAAGGCAGCTGGGTCTGCTCCGACACCCTGCTCACGAAGAAGATTCTCCGGGACGAATGGGGCTTCGACGGGGCCGTGATCTCAGACTGGGGAGGAGTGCATTCCACGGACGAGACCGCGCACGGAGGACTGGACCTCGAGTTCGGGACCTGGACGGACGGCCTCACGATGGGCGCGACGAAGGCCTATGACAATTATTACCTCGCGGCTCCGTACCTGAAGAAGCTCCGCTCCGGCGAGCTGCCTGTAGCAGACCTCGACACCAAGGTACGCAATGTCCTCAGGCTCATCATCCGCACAGCTATGAATACCGGGAAGCCTTTCGGTGCCCTCTGTTCGGAGGCCCATTATGCAGCGGCGCGCCGCATCGGCGGGGAAGGCATAGTGCTGCTCAAGAATGATTCCGCTCTTCTCCCGGTGAAGAAGGACGCGAAAAGGATTCTCGTCGTGGGCGAGAATGCCGTGAAGATGATGACCGTGGGCGGAGGCTCGTCCTCGCTCAAGGTCGAAAGGGAGATCTCCCCTCTGGAGGGCATCCGGGCACGTGCCGCCAAGGACGGGATTGAGGTGAAATATGTCAGAGGCTACGTGGGCGATGTGGGAGGCTCCTATAACGGCGTCACCACAGGTCAGGACTTGAGCGAGAGCCGCAGCGCGGCGGAGCTCATCGCGGAAGCGGTCAGAGAAGCGGCCGGCGCGGACTATGTCATCTTCGTCGGAGGTCTGAACAAGTCCGACCACCAGGACTGCGAGGGTGCGGACCGCTACAGTCTCAGCCTGCCGTACAGCCAGAACGAAGTCATTGAGGCATTGGCCGCAGCCAATGAAAATCTCATAGTCTCGCTCGTGAGCGGCAATGCTGTCGCTATGCCTTGGGTGGAACGCGTGCCTTCGATTCTGCAGACCTGGTACCTGGGCTCCGAAGCGGGCGAGGCGCTCGCGGACGTGCTCTTCGGCGACGTGAACCCTTCCGGCAAGCTGCCGTTCACCTTCCCGAAGCGGCTGACCGATTCGCCCGCGCACGCCGAGGGCGACAGCCTTTCGCACAACGGCAAGTATTTCTACAAGGAGGGCATCTACGTGGGCTACCGCTGGTTCGACGAGAAGGACATAGAGCCGCTATTCGCGTTCGGCCACGGTCTGAGCTACACGACCTTCGAGTACGGACAGGCACGCCTGAGCTCTTCCGCTATGAAGAAAGGAGGCAGCTTGAAGGTCACCGTTCCGGTGACCAATACGGGTGCGGTCCCGGGTGCGGAGGTCGTCCAGCTCTACGTCAGCGACGCCGAGTCGTACCTGCCGCGCCCGAAGAAGGAGCTCAAGGGCTTCGAGAAGGTGTATCTCGAGGCGGGCGAAACCGCCAATGTCGTATTCACTCTCGACGAGTCCGCCCTGAAGTTCTTCGATGCGGACCTTCACGAGTGGGTTTCCGAGCCGGGTGAGTTCACTCTGCTGCTCGGCTCCGCCTCCGATGACATCCGCACCTGCGCCAGCTTCACTCTGAAGTAAGGTTTACGGCTTTAACTGTCGCTCTTGTGGCTGATGCTCTTGGGAGCTACCTCACCGGCTCTGTCGCCGCCCTTGTGGCCGCCACTGTCGTTCTTCTGGCTGCCTGATATCTTCAGCGGTACATCGATGGCCACACTAAAACGTTAAACATTAACCCTTCGATGTATAAAAGTACAGTGACGACCACGTTTTGGGGCGAAAACGTGGCCTTCTCTGCACCTGACCTCAGTAACGCTCGGGAGAAAGCCTCGGGAGAAAGTCCGATTATCGGGCACTGTCCAGCACTTCGGCGATGTCTTCGACAGGGCGGTCTGCGTAGCGGGCGAAGGTGGAGCGGCAGAGAGGGCAGGCGGTGACTATGCGGTCGGGGGAGCCGGCGCAGAGGTTCTCGAGGGAGGCCTTGGTGATAGGTTCCCTCTGGGCGAAAGAGAGGGTCAGCGAGCCCAGTGACCCGCCGCAGCAGATGCTCTTTCCCCGGGATTCGGCGGCTTCCACCACCGTCCCTACGGATGAGAGGGCTTCGCGCGGCTGCTCATAGATGCCGCATCCGCGTCCCAGCTCGCAAGGGTCGTGGAACACCAGCCGCTCTCCGCTGTGGGATATCTTCAGTTTCCCGGCAGCGATAAGTTCCTGGAAATAAACGCTGTGATGAACCACCCTTATTCCCGTCAGCTTGTAATGCTCCGCGAAAATCCTGTAGCAGATAGGACAGGAAAGCAGGAGAGTGTCCGCCCCGGAAGCCAGAATAAGGGCGCGGTTCTTCTTTATGATTTCGCGGGCCTGATCATAACGTCCGGCCGTAAGGAGCGGCCGGCCGCAGCACAGTCCTCCTTCACGGTCCATAAACTCATAATTCACGCCCGCCTTCTTCAGAAGCGACTCTGTAGCCCGGCTAATGGCGGGGGTGAGGGCCGTCATACAGCCCGCGAAATAAAGTACGCTCCCTCCGGTCGAGGCCTTCGTGGAAGCTGCGGTCGAGGAGTCCGAAGCGGCCTCGAGGACTGCTGCCCCCGTCGTGGCAGAGCGCAACGCAGCTGCCCCCGAAATCGCCCCCGCAGCCGCCCCCGCCGCCGCCGAAATCGACCCCACCGCCGTCACATTCTTATAATCAGGCACATAGGCATAATCGCGCATAGCCCTCTGGGCCATACGGAGAGCCGGCCCGTCCACGCCCACCTGACACAGCTCCGTACACTTGCCGCAGAGCAGGCACTTGTCGCTTATCTCCTCGATGCGCTTCTCGTTGCCCCGGCGGATCTGCCGGTTCAGATACACCGTGGCATCCTTGATGTTCGCCTTCTTCACGTTCATCGGACACGCGTCGATGCAGACGCCGCAGTTCGGACAGGACCAGACCTGAGCCTTGGCGAAACCCCTCCTGGCGTGGATTATCTTCAGGCCCGCATTCCGCATCGGAATCAGCAGCATCTCCGTCGGGATATGCATATAGCGGGTGAACGGAAGCACCGTCATAAATATGCCCAGACAGATGGAATAGGCCCACCAGGTCGGCAGCAGATGCATCGAGTCCCCCAGAAATCTCCCGAAAAGGTGATTCATCGGGACCGTCAGAAAGCTTCCGCCGCTGATGTCGGCAGTGAAGGCCTCGGCGAGAAGGCGCAGAGGAAATATCAGCCAGAGCGAGTACAGCCCGATGCGGTCCGGAAACGACGGTCTCGTGGTGCGCCTCATTCCGAAAATCTGCGAACGCACCCTCTTTATGATGGCCAGAGCGATACCGCTCAGCACCACCAGAAGGAAGAAGTCCATCAGGAAGAAGAAGATGGCCCCGCCCACCGTGGCCTCGTTCTCGGAGACAAAATAGTTGAAGAAGATAGGGTAGTAGAAGAGCTTCATCCTGTGCGGCATATAGACCCAGCACTCGATATGTCCCAGCACTATCAGCATAAACCAGCCGAAGGCGATGCTCGAATGCATATAGCCCAGAACCTTGTTCCTCTTCCATAACTTTACGTGAATAAGACAGTTGAGAAAGATGTCGCGTACATTCTTCCAGATAGTCGCGGGAGTGATGAGCGACAGCAGGAACTGCCGTCTCTCCCTGCGCTCCAGCTGCAGATATATGTGCACGAGGCCGTAGAGGCAGTATCCGAGCACGAATACCATACCGAACATAAACGGCAGCACGAAAGGATGGAAGCCCGATGCGAAACGCTCTATCATCTGGCAGCCTCCTTATCGTAAACCCTCCACAGGGAGAGTATCAGATGTCTGGTGTTTATCCCCCGCGGGCAGACCATCGTGCATTTCCCGCAGAGCATACAGCCCGAAACCATCTTTCCGATTTCCGTCGCGCGCCCGCGCTGCAGGTCGTTTATGACCTTGCGGACGCTCATCCCCGTGAAAGGCCCCGCAGTGCAGGAAGCCGTGCAGCTTCCGCAGGCCATACAGATGTCCACGTCAGGCTCGAGAGCACGCACTTTACGCAGCAGGCTCAGGTCGGCCTTGTCCAGATTTATCGTGGACGAGGGTGAAAGAGAGAAACCGAAATCCATCATAAACCGGAGGAACTTAAGTAGTTATGGATGGCCAGGGCGGCGGAGCGGGCCTCCGCCAACGTCTCCGGCACCGTCTTGGTCCCCGTGCAGGCTCCGGCGTAGAAGATGCCGCGCCGCTCGCTCTCTATGATGCCGTAGATATTGTCGCGGCTCTTCAGGAAGCCGTCGCTGTCCGTGCCGAGAGAAATCGTGGACGCGATCTGTCCCACCCCGGGATTGCTCACCATACCTGCCATAAGCACCAGCAGGTCGAGCGTAATCTTCACCGGCTTGCCCGAAAGCGTGTCCTCCGCTTTGACGCAGACGCAGCCGGAAATGTCCTCGCTGACCTCCGACACTCTTCCGCGCAGGAAATGGATGCCGTAATCCCTCTGGGCCCTGATATAGAAGTCCTCGTATTTTTTTCCGAAAAGACGCAGATCCATATAGAAACAGTAGATTTCCGCCTCCGGAAACTTCTCCTTGAGCTCGATCGCCTGCTTGATGGCAGTGATGCAGCATACTTTCGAACATTGGGCGTTGCCCGCCTTGACGTCCCGCGAACCCACGCAGTGCACGAATCCCACCTTGGACAGGTCGCGCCCGCCGATGCGCTCGTCCGGAGCACCGTTGAACCAATGTTCCAGGTCGCGGTTCGTGATGACCTGATTATAGATGCCGTAGCCGTACTCCTCCTTCTTGCGGGCGTCGAAAAGATGGAAGCCGGTCGCGAGCAGCACCGCCCGGCAGACCACGTTCACGCCGTTCGAGAGCATCACGCTGTAGCCGTCCTTGAGCTTGTTTATGAACGAAATCTCCGTGTCCAGGAAAATGTTCGCTCCGCCCAGACCCTCGCGTATCCCGTCCACGACTTCCGAGGCCGGAGTCATATCCGGGAAAAGCCTGTTCCACTGCGCGACGTGTCCGCCGAGCTGCGCCTCTTTCTCGACAAGAATCGGACAATAGCCCAGGGCAAGCAGCTGTTTCGCCGCCTCCATCCCCGCGATGCCTCCACCGATTATCACAACATTCTCTTTCATTCCTTTCCTATTTTTTCAGCGGCAGGCTCAGCCTGCCAATCCCGTGACTGCAATCCTTCCGCGGCAGGCGCAGCCTGCCAATCCCGCATCCGCCGCAGCCCTTCCTCCTAACAGCACTTGAGCACCGTCGGCAGCCCCGGACGCATAATGTTCTTCCTGTCCACGCCCAGATATTTCGCCTTCGGGTCGTACTCGACGCCGATCTTGTCCAGCAGAGGCTCCACCGCCACCTGATGCAGCTGAAGGCCCAGATCCCAAGGGTCGTAGCCCAGCACGAGTCCGGCCAGCTCCTCGTAGGTGAGCACCGGAATCCCGTAGCCGTTGCTGCCGTAGGTCTTTCCGGTCTGCTCCGAAATCACGTACTGCCACCTGTCCAGAAAATACGGACAGCCCGGACAGTTCGTCACTATCGCGTCCGGATGATACGGCTCCATAGACTCGAACTTTTTGTGCGTATTGGATACGCAGTATCCGCGGTTCGCTTTGACGAAGTATTGGCGGAAGCCGAAGCCGCAGCAGTGCCGCCTCTCGGGATAGTCCACTACGCTTCCGCCCCAGGACTCGACCATTCCGGCGAGCACGTAAGGGTATTCCGCGCCGCCCACGCCCTTCGAAGGGAACATCTTCGAGTAGTGGCAGCCTATGTGCTCCACGATGCGCAGCGGCTCTCCGGTCTCGCGGTCCACGAGGCGGAACTTCGCCTTCTCGGCTATCTCGTTGCGGAATTTGTATATTAGGTCGCTGCTGTGCGCAAGATATTTCGGCTTGCGGAATTCCCTCCTGCAGGCCTTCCAGAGCATCTCGCGGATTTTCGTCTCCAGCTCGGGGAACTCCCTCCAGGTCTCGAGGATCTCCGTGTAGTTTCCGAAGGAAGTGATGCAGGACGGGCAGAGATTCTCGTAGCCGGACTCGGTCATAATGGCGAACTGTCTGGCCACCACGGTCATAGCCGTCTCCTGGGGGAGGGTGTCGCAGTGATAGGCGATGCCTCCGCAGGTCGTGTGGCTCGGATTCTCATAGATGTCCTTGCCCAGAACTCCGCGGGTAATCTCGGTGAACATCTTCTCCGATGCCGGGAAGAAGTTCTGCCTGATGCAGCTGCGCACATAGTACCAGTGGTCGTCCGGTATCTCTTTCTGGTAATCGGCCCAGATTCTTTTCTTGCCTTGGTAGATCATAGGTCCTCGCTGTTGAAATGTCCGGGCGTGCAGGTCTCGAAAACCTGCCGTTCATACTGTTCGATGGTCATACCCATCTCCTCCGCCTTCTTCTCGGAGAACCTGTCCACGGCCTCGATTCTCTCCGTACCGCCGGTCACGTCGAAAATGGCTTTCAGCTCGTCGAGCGCCTGCTGAGGAATCTTGCGCAGTATGCCGGGGCCCTCGCCCTGATAATTGCCCCCGTTGCGCTTTATGGAATCCTCCAGATGCTCGCAGTGCCACTTCCACACCGGACCCGATTCCGGGTGGTCCTCCCAGACGAAGGTCTTGGGATAGATGCAGTAGCCGTAGTTCAGCATATTGCCCGTGAGGGCTTTCGTGAGGGGATAGACCTGACGGCCTTTCTCGCTGGCGGTGAACCAGCCCTTCTTTATGGACAGATTCCTCAGGGCCATAATCACCAGCCCCGGGCCGTTGCTTCTCGGACAGCGTGTCACGCATGACATACATTCGCCGCAGTACCAGATGGTTTCGCTCTTCAGCAGAGCCTCTATCTCGGCATCGTCCTTGCGCTGGACCGTGTCCACGATCTTTCTCGGGTCATATTTGTAGAACTCCGCCGCAGGACAGATGGCCGTGCAGGTCCCGCAGTTTATGCAGGTCTTCAGGCCCTCCTTCAGGCGGTAGTCCTCACTGAGTTCATCGAACAGTCTGCCCATAATGGTCTTTATTTCAGAAGATTGCCCAGGATTGACCGCACGAGAGTGCGTGTCGCGGAGCTGGTCGCGGACTTGATTGCCCGGTTCGTGGCGCTCTTCGCGCTCGTGCGGCTTTTCGTGCCTGTCACCTTGTTCGCGACGGAGGTGCCCAGACTCGACGTGGCCGAGGTGATCGCCGCGCCCACGGCCGCGCCGATCAATGCTTTTCCGAGGCTCGTGCCTTTTCCGGCGTCCTTGCCCTTGGCGGCCTTTTCCGCCTCTTTCTGCGCCGCAAGCTCCTCCTCTTCCCTCTGACGCGCCTCCTCGGCCTCCTCGCTTTCCGCGAGCAGGACCTCGAACGCGCTCTCGCGGTCTATGGCCTTGTCATATTTGCCGTATATACGGCTCTGCTTTATGATTGTGTCGCGCCGCGACTCGCCGATCGCGCCTATCCGGCTGAGCGGGAACAGTATGCGGGCCCTTTCGACCATACTCGGGGAACCCTTTTCATCGAGGAACGATACCAGGGCCTCACCCGTGGCGAGTTCCATTATGGCGTCTTCTGTCCTGAAGGACGGATTCGCCCGGAAAGTCTCGGCGGCGCTCCGCACGGCTTTCTGGTCTTTCGGGGTGAATGCCCTCAGAGCGTGCTGGACGCGGTTTCCGAGCTGTCCGAGTATGCTGTCAGGAATGTCCGTAGGGTTCTGGGTCACGAAATAGACGCCTACTCCCTTGCTTCGGATGAGACGGACGACCTGTTCTATCTTGCTCACGAGGGCTTTCGAAGTGTCCTCGAAGAGAGTGTGGGCCTCATCGAAAAAGAACACGAGCTTCGGAAGATCCATATCTCCGACTTCCGGGAGGCTGGCATAGAGGTCGGAAAGCAGCCAGAGCAGGAAAGTCGAATAGAGTTTCGGGTTCAGCATCAGCTTGTCCGCCGCGAGGACGCTCATCACGCCCTTTCCCCCTTCCGTCTGCAGCAGGTCATAGATGTCGAAGGAGGGCTCGCCGAAGAATTTCTCGGCGCCCTGGTTCTCGAGCTCCAGAAGGGCTCTCTGGATGGCTCCCACGCTGACGGAGGAGACGGTCCCGTAACTTGCGGTGAGTTCCTTGGCGTGGTCGGCTATGTAGCTGAGCATAGCGCGGAGATCCTTCATATCCAGAAGCAGGAGGCCTCTGTCGTCGGCCACCTTGAAGAGGATGTTAAGGACCCCCGTCTGCGTCTCGTTCAGGCCGAGAAGTCTGGAGAGCAGCTGCGGGCCCATATCTGACACCGTGGCCCGCATCGGATGCCCCTGCTCGCCGAATACGTCATAGAAGCGCACCGGACAGGGGGCGAACTGCGGATTCCCGATACCGAATTCCGCGCAGCGCTTGCTGATGAAGCCGTTCATCGCTCCCGCTTCGCTTATGCCGCTGAGGTCTCCCTTCATATCGGCCATAAAGCACGGCACTCCCGCCTGGCAGAAAGTTTCTGCGAGGACCTGGAGGGTTACGGTTTTGCCGGTTCCCGTGGCTCCGGCGATAAGGCCGTGGCGATTCGCCATCCGGCCGCAGATGGAAATGGGACCTTCCGGCCCGTGGGCCACATACAGTCCGTGAGTGGAATCGAACATAATCTTCGGTTTTAGTACCAAGCTACAAATATACTAAAAACGGGAGATTATGAAACAGGCGTACTAAAAAAACGTCCCCGGAGACCTCGCAGGATCCGGGGACCGGAACAAACTATTTTTTGCCGCTGCGCAGCCGGAGCTTATACGTGATGCCGAGGTTCAGGCAGTCGGAGTCCGCGACATCTCCGGTGACGAAAGACTTGGTCCGGCGGTGGTTGTAGGCGGCGTGGATTCTGAAATCGTCCCCGAGGGCCTTCAGCGGGAAGAATTCGAACTGGATGCCCCCGTTCAGACAGCGGAACTCGTCCGGAAGGCTGCAGAAATAGGAGATGCCGTCCGCCGAGACGCGGTAATTGGACTCGCCGCTGCGGTTATAGTCGATGGAACCCTCCAGACGGGTTCCGAACAGCCTGCCCGGTCTCCAGGTCAGTTTCGGAACTATGGTGAAATCTTTCAGCAGACCTCCGTGGAGACGGTCGGTGTAGTCCAGATAGAAGGTGAGCGCGTCGGTGAGGAGGAAGCGGTTGCCCAGACCCAGAAGCCAGGAATACTTCCCTTCGAGGTTTTCTCCGGCGTTCACCGACCAGAGAGACTCGAAAAAGCCGTGCCGTCCGTTCCACATCGCGCTCAACATCACGCCCTTCTTTCCGAACGGAGTCTCGCCGACCTGGAGGCCGAGCATATCGTTCTCTCCCACAAAGTCCACGGTCGCGGTGAACTTGTACGGGGCCACATTGTTGCAGAACTCCGAAGTGTAGAAGATGTCGATGGGACCCTGCTCATATTCGTAGCCTCCGATATAGAGGCAGTCTCTTCCCGCCTTGAAGCGCAGATGCTCGAAAGGCTGCCATTTCAGATAGAGGAAGTCGGACGAATTGATGAAGTTATGCTCTCCGAACCATTTGGAGAACCGCACTCTCCAGTGGAAACTGAGATTTTCCGTGAAACGTGTGTCCACACAGAGGTTTGCCAGATGGGCATTCAGCAGGTCCCCATCCTTGGGGAGCTTGGCGTCAGCCCTCATCTCGAAGCGTGATTCGACGGACGGTGCCTGCGCACCGGCTGTGGCGGCGGCGAGAATCGCGAAAAGCGCGACACATATTTTCTTCATAAAGTTACACGCGCGGGGAAGTGCGGCAAAGATAGTGATTCCTAAATCCTCCGCAAAATCGAAGCGGGGATTTTTTCATCATCACGGCGGCGGTTCCCGTGCGGGGGGGGATTGGACGCGGAGCGGCGGAGCCGCCCCGCGTCGCCTAATCCTGCATCTTGAGCGTATCGACCGGGTTCGCGCGTGCGGTCTTCAGAGTCTGGCTGACGATCGAGATGAACGAGATCGCGATGGTCAGGACCGCTGCCGCCGGAATCGCCCACCAAGGGAAGTCTATGCGGTTATAGAAGCCGTTGAGGTACAGGCGCATAGCCCAGATGCAGATAGGGACTGCGATGGCCGCCGCGGCGAGCACCATAATCAGGAATGTCTTCGACAGTCTCATCGCGGCTCTGTCCACGCCGGAGCCGAAGACCTTGCGCAGGGCGATCTCGCGGGACTGCTGCCCGGTGTAATAGACCGCCATAGCGAAGAGTCCGAGCGAGGAAATGAGGATTGCGATCAGCATAAAGGTAATCACGAGGGTCATCGTGTTCCGCTTGCCCGTGAGCGAGTCGTGAAGATAGTCCTCGACATAGGTGAGCTGATGGGGTTCCGTAGGCATTCCGATATATTCCTTCGCTACTTCGATCCAGGCTCCGCGTACAGCGTCCAGAGCCTCCCTGTGGTCTCCGACAGTCTTTATGATGAGTCCCATACAATACTGCGAGCAGTCGCTGAGCATAACGGCGTTATGGCTGTCGTCCATAGGCTCGTCCAGCGCCGTTCCCGCCTTGAAATCCTCGATGATTCCGTGGCATTTGTATTCCTCGTTGTCGCCCGCGTAAGACTTGTCCTCGGATGTGCCGTAGCGCGACGCTGTCTCTTCCGTAAACCAGCATTTCCCGTATGACGGTTCGCTCCACTGCTGCAGAACCTTGAATCCCAGGATGTTGAATGCGGTGCTGTCCACCTGGACAAGTCTCATCCAGGACAGTTTCTCGTTCTCGATGTGAACTCCGTTCGAGCCGCAGGCGTAAGGAGGGGTACGGTAACGGCCGACCTCCCGGACCTGAGGCAACGCTGCGACGCGTTCGGCGAGGGCGGACTGCGCCGAGTTGTTGAAGCCGAGCGTCCAGCTGTTCATCGTCAGGATGTCTTCCGTCTCGTAGCCTGTCGGCATATTCACCAGATGATTCATCTGCAGCAGCATAGTCAGCGACACGGCGATCAGCACCGTGCTTATCACATTCTGGCAGATGATGAATATCTTGCTGAAAACCATCTTGCTGCGCAGACGGAAATTGCCTTTCACCACATCCACCGGCCGGAACTTCGACACGAGCGCGGCCGGCAGGAGTGCGGACGCGAGCGTGAGGAAGACGAGCAGCAGCAGGCAGACCACTATGTCGGCCGCCGATGCGGCCAATACCAGCTCACTCCCGAGCAGTTTCGCGAAGCTGTCTTTCAGGGCTGCAGCGAGCAGGCAGCCGATTGCGAAGCAGCCCGCCGTGAAGACGAACGACTCGGCTATGTATCTGCGGACTATATCGCCGGAAGACTCGCCGAGCAGCCTTCTGGTTGCCATTTCCTTGGCACGCTTGCCCGTCTGGGCCACGGTCAGGTTAATATAGTTGAATACGGCGGAGACGAGGAGCACGAGAGCGACGAGCAGAAGGATTTCCACCGTTTTCCTGTCGCCTTTGCGCAGAGGGGAGTAGCTCTCGATATCGGTGAAATAGAGCTTGTCGAAACGCGTGAGGGTGGAACCGTAGAGGAAAGAACCTTCAGATCCGTCCCGGTGATACCAGCTGCCCCAGTACTCCATATATTTGTCCAGAAGCTTTTCCGCCACCGCATCCGGGTCGGTGCCGGGCGCGAGCGTGACGAAGGTCTGTACGGTGCCGAAATTGTCCATCCTCTGCACCATCTTTCCCATCACCTTCATACTCAGGAAGATGTCGTAATGGCAGAAAACGTCGAACGGGCCGAAGTCCTCGATGGTGCCGCTGACGGTATATCGTGTCCCCTTCAGGGTGAAACTCTTGCCGACCGGGTCGCCCGTGCCGAAGGCCTTGCGGGCGAAACTTTCGGATACGAGTGCTTCATCCTCTCCGGCCAGTATCCTGTTCCAGTCGCAGCCTGCAGTCCTGTAGTCGAAGAGCCCGAGGAAATTTGTGTCCAGTGCGGCAGCAGATACGGAATAATAGTCCTCACCCACCATAATGTCCGCATCGCCGTAGGCCGCAACCCTTGTCCAGGTCTTTATCTCCGGAATGCCCGGGAAGAATTCTTCGCCTGTCCCGAGGGTCATACCCGTACAGTCTCCCATTCCGATGGCGTAGATTTTCTTCGCGTCTTTCTGCCGGGTGCCGACTCCGAACTCGGTCCGCGCGTAGGCGGCAAGCAGGACTACGAAGCAGAGGGCGACGGAAAGGCCCAGTATTTCCACGGCGGAGTAAAGTTTGTTCCTGACCAGGAACTTGAAATAGCTCTTCATAAATACAGGCATTACAAATATGCCCGCAAGAGCGCACAAATTGTGCCTGAAGATATAAGGTATTGATAATAAGTGCGCTGCGAATGGGTTCCAAAAGAGGAGGTGTAAAAATATTTTACACCTCCTGTAAAGGAATTTTACACTCCCTCATCCTGTGACGGCAAGAGTGTCGGAGTAAAACTGCCCAAGAGGGAATAATCCACAAGCGGCAAACCGAATAAAGCCGACCTTGTATGGAAAAGTCAGAAAAAAGTCTTAACTTCGCATATTACGGAAATAAAGAGAACATTATGCGTTATCCGATCGGAATACAGAATTTCGAGAAAATCCGCAGAGACGCTTATGTCTATGTGGACAAGACTGAACTTGTCTTCAGAATGGTAAGGCAAGGGGGCTACTTTTTTCTCAGCCGTCCCCGCCGTTTCGGGAAGAGCCTGTTCGTATCCACGCTGGAAGCCTATTTCAGCGGCAAGAAGGAACTCTTTGACGGTCTGGCCATCGCAAATCTGGAGAAAGACTGGACCCGGTATCCTGTGCTGCGGTTTGATCTGAGTGGAAAAGCATACAAAAAGAACTCCGATCTTTCTGAAACGCTGTATCAGCACCTCGATAAATACGAAGACTTATACGGTATTACCCCAAAGTATGAATCTCCCGAAGCACGTTTCAAAGATGTCATAGATGCAGCCTTTGACCGTACAGGGCAGCCGGTCGTGATCCTTATCGACGAATATGATAAGCCGATAGTGGATTCTTTGGGCAATGATGAGCTTTCCGAATCATTCCGCAGTCTGTTGCAGGGCTTCTATAGTGTAATGAAGGCCAAAGATGCCTGCATAAAGTTCGGATTCCTTACAGGAGTAACCAAGATTGGCAAGCTCAGCGTTTTCTCCGGGCTCAACAATCTCAAGGACATATCGATGGATGCCCGCTATGCCGATATCTGCGGAATATCCGGGAAAGAGCTCAAGGATTATTTCGAGGAGAGCGTGAGTGAATTGGCCGAGGCCAATGACCTTTCTGTCGAGAAATGCTATGAGCAGCTGGCGGCAATGTACGACGGCTACCACTTCTGCGAGAATGCAGCGGGCGTTTACAATCCCTTCAGCCTGCTCAGCACCTTGGACAGCCTGAAATTCGGCACCTATTGGTTCTCGACGGGGACCCCGTCGTTCCTCATCCGTTTCCTCGAAGCCGGCAAGTACAAGCTTGAAAATGTGTCCGGCATCAAGGTGTCCCCGTTCCTCTTGTCCGGCGTGAACGCGAGCCGGCCCAATGCGATAACGCTCCTGTATCAGACAGGATACTTGACAGTCAAAGATTTCGACAGATCCGCAAATCTCTATACCCTCGGTTATCCCAACAAGGAGGTGGAGGACAGCTTTATGGAGTCGCTGAGCGAGTTCTACACTCCCATTGAGAATAATCCGGACACATTGTCAGTTTACAGGTTCGTCGAAGACATACGCTCCGGCAACGTCGAAATGCTTATGCGTCGTTTCACGGCCTTCTTCGCAGATATGGACTATCAGATACAGGGCGATGCGGAGCTGTACTTCCAGAACACGATGTACGTGATGCTGAAGCTGATGGGCCAGCAGGTGCAGGTGGAAAGGCACACCTCGAACGGCCGCATCGATGTCCTTATCCAGACCGACAAATTTGTCTATATCATAGAACTCAAGCGCGACAGGGATCCGCAGGACGCCCTCGATCAGATTGACGAAAAGGGCTACGATTGGCCGTTCCTTGCGGACGGCCGCAAAGTCTTCAGGATCGGAGCGACCTTCTCCACTGCGACCCGCCGTCTGGAGAACTGGGAAGTCCGCCAGTAAGTTTTTGTGAGGAATCACAAAGAAACCTTTGAAAAAAGACTGCATCCTCTGACGCAGTCTTTTTTCGAAGGTTTCCGGCAGCTTGGTTTCCCGTCACGCCATCATCGGGGTCAGAGATTCAGCGGATGAGATTTCAGATAGGCCTGCACGGCGGCGATGTCCTTGTAGAACGGCGTGTCCTCAATGAAGACGGGCACGATGGCGCGGATGTCGGAGTAGATTCTGCGGGTCGCGGGGCTGAGTGAATCCGCTATGCCGAGACAGTCGACTGCCTGTGCCAGGGCGATGTACTGGATAGCCAGCACCTGCCATACGTTTTCGATGACCTGGGCGCAGAGCAGGGCGGTGTTCGTGCCCATACTTACTATGTCCTGGTTGTCATTGTTGTTCGGGATGCTGTGCACGTAGTTCGGCATCGCGAGCGTCTGGCACTCGGCGGTAGTGGAGGTCGCCGTGAACTGGCAGGCCTGCATACCGTAGTTCAGCCCGAGCTTCCCGAGATTCAGGAACGGAGGCAGAATGCCGTTTATGCGGTCGTGGAAGAGATAGTTCAGCTGTCTTTCGGCGGTCATCGCCACGCGTACCATTGCTATCTTCACCTTGTCCTCTTCGAGGGAGATGTAGTCGCCGTGGAAATTGCCCCCGTGATAGACGTTGCGGGTCTGCGGATCGACTATAGGGTTGTCGCAGGCCGAGTTCAGTTCCTCTTCCAGAACGCGGCGGGCGTTCCGGAGGGTCTCATATACGGGACCGAGAATCTGCGGGGTGCACCTGAGCGAGTAGTAGGCCTGTACCTTGTGCTCGAAGACTTTGTCGGCGCTGTGGCCGTTGTCGTAGAGCTCGTGCTCCCTCTGCTGAAGGCATCCGCTGCCTTTCGAGAGCTCACGCATCCTCCCGGCTATGACCTGCTGCCCCTCGTGACGTCTTACTTCGTTAAGAGGCTGAGCCATAAGGTCGTCGAAGGAAGACGCTATCTCGTTCATCATAACGGAGGCCAGAGTAGCCCAGTCGAGAATCTGCTCCGCCTGGAACTGGTTTACGACCCCGATGCCGGTCATAACCGACGTTCCGTTCGTGATGGAAAGACCCTCACGGATGTGTATCTCGAATGGTTTCAGACCGTTCTCCTCCATCACTTCCTTCGAGGCCTTCCATTCTCCCTTCCAGTGCACCTCACCCTCGCCGATGAGGGTCAAGGCTATATGCGCCAGCTGGACGAGGTCTCCGCTGGCCCCGACGCTTCCGTGGCGTGGGATGAACGGGATGATGTCGCGGTTTATGAATTCCACGAGCAGTTTCACCACCTCGGGATGCACTCCGGAGCGGCACTGCAGGAAGGTGCCCAGACGGGCGATCATCGCGCTCTTCGCGTCGATGTCCGGCAGAGGCTCTCCGGCTCCCGTGGAATGGCTGCGTATGATATTGTACTGGAGGTCTTTGAGGAAGGCGTCATCTACTCTCCACTGGGCCATCGGGCCGAAACCCGTGTTTATGCCGTAGATTACCTTGTCCGAGGCGAATTCCTTCAGGAATTCATAGCAGCTTTCGACTTCTGCCATCGGGAGTTCTTCGAGGCGGATCTTCCTGCCTTCGAAAAGGACCTGGCGGACATATTCGAGAGTAAATGTGAAATGATTGTCCATAGCAAATATGTTTTTTAAAAAATGATATCGAAATCGACTGTTTCCTTTCCGCAGAAGCTGCCTTTCAGACTCGCTCGTCCACAGGCGGGGTATTGTGCCGACGGGTCGGCGGAGCAGAGGGGTCTGCGCGGCCGGAGTTCGAGTGCGATGATGTCTCCCGTGCGGATGAAGATGGCTCGTGTGGCCTCGGCGATGGCCTTGCGGATGTCCTCCGGCGAAGCCCCGGAGTGCGAGAACAGGACTTGACTCTCCCGCGAAGGCTCCGGGCCGGCGTCCTCTTTCTTGAACTCGAGCCTCAGCTCGAAGCGGCTTTCCGGGCTGAACGCTGCGGTCTTGTCGGATACGGGGAAGGGGAGGAAGGAGGTGTGGTCCAGGCAGCTGGCGCAGGCCAGACCGGCTTCGCTCCCGTCCAGCAGGTCGTCCGGATAGAGCAGAACGCCGTAAGCCGCTCCGTCATAATACCTTTCGGCAAACTCCGGACCCACGCTCCTGCCCGGCCTGCTGATTCTTGCGAAGAGCACGGGGGTCCAGGAGAGACGTGTGACGAACTCCGGCACGTAGAGGTTTTCATTGTCCCTCTCCCAGGTCGTGTCCGGTCGGACGATGTATTTTCCTTCTGCGGTTCTGACTATAATGTTCATAGATTCTGTACCTGTTCCGCCCCCTCGAAATCTCCGATTCTTCAGTTTCAGACGGCAAAGTTATTAAAAATGTCTATATTTGGCATTTACAAAACGCACAATTATGCTGGAACATACTATCGAAATCCGATACGGGGAGTATTCTTCTCCCGAGGAGCTGTCCGCAGCGGACCGTGAACTTGCCTATGCCGCCATCGAAGCCATAAAAGGCTCCTATGCTCCGTATTCCCGTTTCAATGTGGGGGCCGCAGTGCGACTGAAGGACGGCGGCATCGTCCGGGGTGCTAATCAGGAGAACGCGGCCTTTCCGTCCGGACTCTGCGCTGAACGCACCGCGATGTTTTCGGCAAGCGCGACCCATCCGGGCGTCGCGATGACCTCCATAGCCATAGCCGCCTCTCAGGAAGGCAAGCTCTGCAGCAGCCCGGCGACGCCCTGCGGCGCCTGCCGCCAGGTGATGGCCCAGTACCAGTTGTTAGCCGGAGAGGATATGTCCGTACTGCTTGTGGGGGATGGCAAGATTCTGAAATTCAGCAAGGTGGATGACCTGCTCCCGCTCATTTTCGACAATATCTGAGTAACGGGGTACACGACTGATGAACAAATGAATTTAGACCAAAAAGACAAGCAAATAATCAGATCGTGCCGCTTCCGATCATCTCATCCTCATCATACCATACGGCGAACTGCCCGGGGGTGATGCCCCGCTGCGGGGAGTCGAACAGAATGTACATCGCATCGGCGCGGCGAAGCAGAGTCGCATCCTGCAGCGGCTGTCTGTAGCGGATGCGCACGCGGTAGCGTCGCGTCTGCCCGGGTGCCATCTCCAGGTCCGGCCGTATCCAGTGAAGCTCCTCCGAAGGGATGCGCAGACAGCTGCGTGAAAGCCCCTTGTGCCTGTGGCCCTGCCCGAGATACACGGTGTTCGACTCTATGTCGGTGGCTATGACGAAAAGCGGCTCGCTGTGTCCGCCGATGTTCAGGCCCTTGCGTTGCCCGACCGTATAGAACTGCGCCCCCTCGTGACGGCCGATGATCTGCCCGTAAGGATTCGTCCTGTAGCGGGTCTTGCGCACGTGATGTTTGCCGCTGCGGTAGGTTTCGGTCTCGAAACGTATGGAAGAGTAACTCAGCGGAGAAGATATCAGTTCGAGCTCTTCAGGACCCAGAGCCGCGAACTTCTCGGCGGAAAAATCGTTGTGCGCGACCTCGGGCGAGTACTGCCTGTCTTCCGAAATATAGCCCGTGATGCTGTGTAACGGCTTCGTGGGGTCTTTCAGCAGGGAATGAAGTACGGCGAGAGAGGAGTTGTATTGGACGCAGTCCGCATAGAAAGCGTCGAAAACTTCGACCACGTCGCCTTCGACGCTGCGGAGCTTCTGCTTGAGGAACTCCGGCAGGTCGACCTTGCCCACGAAGCAGATGCCCTGCGAGTCCTTTTTGTCCGCGGACGGCAGCTCGGCCTCGCGCGCAATGCGCCGCACTTCGCTCTTCAGCAGTCCGCCGATGGGGAAAAGCGCCTTGCTAAGCTGCCGCTGGGTCAGACGGCAGAGGAAGTAGCTCTGGTCTTTGCCGGGATCTGTGCCTTCGAAAAGGCGATGCAGCGTCACTCCGCCGGGCGCAGTGAAACTTTCGCTCCTGCAGTAATGTCCAGTCGCGACTGCGTCGGCGCCCAATCTTTCGGCGGCTTTCAGGAAGGCGTCGAACTTTATCTCGCGGTTGCAGAGCACGTCGGGATTCGGAGTGCGGCCGTGCGCGTAGGTGTCGAACATATAGTCCACCACCCGCTTGCGGTACTCTTCGCTCAAGTCTATGAAATAGAAGGGGATACCTATCTTGCGGGCGACCATCTCCGCTACGAAGCGGTCCTCCTCCCACTCGCAGTCGCCGTGGAGCGTCCCCTCCGTGTCGTGCCAGTTCTGCATAAACATCGCGAACACATCGTAACCCTGCTGTTTGAGCAGCAGGGCGGCAACGCTGGAGTCCACGCCTCCGGATAGGCCTACGCAAATCTTCATAGATGACAATTAAGTTATTTTTTAGGAATCACGAATCAGTCGCTGTTCCGTCGCGTCCCGTCCGAGTTTCCGCACGGGGCTTCCCGGAGGACGCTATCGCCCGAACTTCGCCGAGAGCATCTTCCCCGCTTCGGCAACCTCCTCATCACTCAGAGGCTTGCCGCTCAGCGCTTCGGCGCTTGCGCGTCCTTCGCGCTTCTCCCTGTCGAACTGCTCTTTCAGGGCCTCGAACTGCCTCTTCGTGTCGAACGTGAATTCTCCGTTCCTTATCCAGGAGAAATAGGACGGCTCGCTTTTATAGACTTCACGGGCAGTCTTGCCCTTGTGCTTGCCGAAGGTTATGACGGCTTCCCCATCGTCATTCAGGCTGAGGCGGCCGGCATAGTCGATATTGCGGTTTCTGGTGGAGAAGGAGGCGAGAAAGTCCACGTCGTTCTTAAGAGTCTCCGGATAGCGGTCGAGCTCTCCCTTGAGCACCTTGTATGTCGCGACCGTGTCGGCCTCCGCCGAATGCGCGTTCTCGAAATCCTCGCCCCCGCAGTAGAAGCGGTAGGCCGCCTTGAGGTTTCTCGGCTCCATCGTGTGATAGATGCCCTGCACGTCCACCATCTTCACGCTGTGCAGGTCTGTAGCCTTAATCATATTCAGGATATGGCTGAACCTCGCCCTGTTTTCTGCCGAGGCGGCGGGATGGGTGTCCAGATAGGTCTGTGTGTAATAGCGGAGCCTCTCTATCTCCTCGGAAAGCATCGGCAGGTCGAACTTCGCGGAGTTGAACCCCGCCAGGTCGCTGTCCTTCAGCCAGTCCAGCACCTCCTCGATGACATCGCAGAACCGCGGGCAGTCCGTCAGTTCTCCGTCGGATATGCCGTGTACCGCCTGCGCTCCGGGCGTGATGGGCTTCTGGGCGCGTTTCTCATAATCCCAGGGCTTCAGCCTCCAGGTCTTTATCCTTTCCTCTCCGCCGGGGAGAATCTTCACGAAGCTCAGCTCGATTATCGAGTCGGACACGATATTCAGCCCCGTGCTCTCGATATCGAAGAACAGCAGGGGTCTTTTAAGTTCGAGTTCCATTTAAAATACGGCGGCTATACCGCCTACGCTTGTGTTAAGAATCACTATACGGCTACAGGCATTATGATGCCGCAGATTTTCTCGCTCTCGGCCTCGTCCTCCGAAGGGAGGATGAGGGCGGCGCGGCGGGCGTCCGCAAACTTCATCACCACGTTTTCGCAGGTCATATTGCTGAGAATCTCGATGAGGAACGGGGACTTGAAGCCGATGGTGAGTTCGGCGCCGCTGTAGTCGCAGGCGATCTTGTCGTAGGCCTCGATGGCGAAGCCGAGGTCCTGGGAAGTCACTTCCAGCTGATTCTCCTTGAGTTCGAACTTCACGTGGTTCGAGGCTTTGTTAGCGCAGACGGAGATGCGGCGGATGGTGTTCAGGAAAAGCTGGCGGTCGATTTTCAGTATGTTCGAGTTCGTCTGCGGAATGACGTCCCGGTACTTCGGGTACTTCCCGTTTATGAGACGGCACACCAGAGTCGTGGAAGCGAAACTGAATACGGCCGAAGAAGCGTCGAAACGTATCGTGACATCTTCATCATCCTTCAGCAGCAATGTCTTGAGTACTCCCGCCGCTTTCTTGTGAAGGATGAAGGAGAGCTTCTCTTCGGCTTTCACGTCGGTGGTCGTGTAGCAGATCAGCTTGTGCGAGTCCGAAGCCACGAGCGTGGTGGACCCGGTGTCGATATCGAAGAAGATGCCGTTCATCGCCGGTCTCATCTCGTCCTCGGCTGTGGCGTAGATGGTGCTGTTTATGCCTTCCAGAAGGCTGGAGGAGCGGAATGTCACCGTGGAGGCGTCGTCAGAGACTTTCTTGGTCTCGGGATAGTCCTCGGCCGGAAAGAACGGAAGGACGGAATTGCCGCTGCTCCATATGCAGTCGAATGAGCTGTCGCCGGCGGTCTTTATGCTCACCGGCTGGTCCGGCAGAGCCTTCAGCAGATCGATTATGTGTCTGGCGGGCACTGCCATCCTGCCCTCTTCGAGGGTGGAATCCACCTCCACTTCCGTCACCAGAGTCAGTTCCGAATCCGATGCGGTTATCGTCAGGATGTTTCCCTGCAGCACGAAGAGAAAGTTCTCCAGTATGGGGAGATGCGACTTCATCGGGAGTGCCTTGGAAACGTCCGTTATGCCTTTCAGCAGGCTTGCGCTAGAAACTTTAAAATCCATAGTCGAATCATTTATACAGCTACAAAAGTAATAATATTTCCGTGAAGAAAGAAAAGTATGACAAAATGTTTTTGGCATAACATTTGACTGAATATCGCCCGGTAAATTTTATTCAGGTTATGAAAAAGTCGCTTATAACTATTCTGGTTGCCGTTCTTCTGAGCGGTCTCACGGCTTATGCGGTCGCGAACGGCTCTTCGAAGAGCGCAGCCGGGGCTTCCTCCGCTGTCAGTCCGGAGATGTACAGGACTGTCAACCTGGCACAGACGGACTATCCCGACTTCACCTACGCGGCCGAGTCCGCCGTGGATGCCGTCGTGTATGTCGCGGTCACCGTCACTTCGCAGTCGAACTACCAGATAGACCCGTTCTTCCGCTTCTTCTTCGGAGACATCACCCCGCAGTCGCGAGAGCAGCACGGCAGCGGCTCGGGCGTGATCATCCGCCCGGACGGATATATCGTCACGAACAATCACGTGGTCGCCAACGCGACCAAGGTCGAAGTAACCCTGAACTCGAACCAGACCTACGAGGCCAAGGTAATCGGAACCGACCCGGCTACCGATGTGGCTCTCATCAAAATAGAGGCCGAGGGCCTGCCTGTGGTGGACTTTGCCGACTCTGACGATCTGCGTCTGGGCGAGTGGGTGCTCGCCATCGGCAGCCCGTATGACCTGCGCTCGACCATCACGGCAGGCATCGTGAGCGCCAAGGGCCGCACGATGGGAAGCTCCTCCCGCGAGGGCGGCTTGAAAATCGAGTCGTTCATCCAGACCGACGCCGCGGTGAACCCGGGCAATTCCGGCGGGGCTCTCGTGAACAAGTCCGGACAGCTTGTGGGCATAAATACCGCGATTGTCTCCCAGACAGGCTCCTATTCCGGATATTCCTTCGCGGTTCCTTCGAATATCGTGAAGAAAGTCGTGAGCGACCTCATCGATTTCGGCAGTGTGAAGAGGGCGGTGCTCGGTGTCACCATATCCGACATAAATGAAGAAATCGCTTCCGATTTGAAACTTTCTTCCCGGAAGGGAGTATATATTAATGGAGTTTCGGAGGGCAGTACCGCCGCGAAGGCCGGTATGAAGAAGGATGACATAATCATCTCCATCGGCGGACACGATGTGGACAAGGCTTCCGAGCTTCAGGCGAGGGTGAACAGCTTCCATCCGGGTGACGAGACCACCTGCACGGTCATACGCGGCGGTGAGCAGAAGACACTGAACCTAACGTTCCAGGGGACCGTCGCTGAGAACGGCACGGTTTCCGAGGACGGTTCGGTGGCTTTCTACGGCTCCAAGCTGCGCAAGGCTCCTAAGGAAGTTCTGGAGCAGTTAGGACTGAAGGGCGGCGTGGAAATCACCTCCGTGGGCGAGGGCAAGCTCCTGAGCGCCGGCGCTTCCGAGGGCTTCATCATCCTCTACGTGAACGACCAGGCGGTCAGCAAGCCTGATGACGTGATAGAGATAGCGCGGAAAGCGAAGAGAGCCATATACATCGAGGGCGTGACAGCCCGGGGAAAGGCGGCTTACTTCGGCTTCGGCAAAGAGTAGCTCCGCTCTGCGGACTCCTCTGCGAAAGGACGTGTCTCTGTCATCGGAGACACGTCCTTTCCGTTCGCTGACGCTGCGGAACGTCCGCAGACGCGGTTTTTACGCCCGAGCGCCGCGAACGCTTCCGGCGGAGCTGCCGTGATGCCTCCCGGCAGGGGCGCAAGAAGGTAACAATAATATAATATATTTAGAATGAGACAGTTAAAGATTACGAAATCCATCACTAATCGCGAAAGCGCCTCTCTGGACAAGTACCTCCAGGAGATCGGCCGCGAGGAGCTTGTGTCCCCGGAAGAGGAGGTGGAACTCGCGCAGCGCATCCGCAAGGGTGACGAGGCGGCTCTCGAAAAGCTCACCCGCGCCAATCTGCGCTTCGTGGTTTCGGTGGCGAAGCAGTATCAGAATCAGGGACTCAGCCTCCCGGACCTCATAAACGAGGGGAATCTCGGCCTGATCAAGGCTGCTGAGAAGTTCGACGAGACCAGAGGTTTCAAATTCATATCCTATGCCGTGTGGTGGATCCGCCAGAGCATACTTCAGGCCCTTGCCGAACAGTCCAGAATCGTGCGGCTGCCTCTGAACCAGGTAGGTTCCCTGAACAAGATTAACAAGGCCCTCAGCAAATTTATGCAGGAGAACGAGCGTCAGCCTTCTAACGAAGAACTCGCCGAAATGATAGAGGTCCCTAAGGACAAGATAGCCGACACCCTCAGGGTTTCCGGCCGCCACGTGTCCGTGGACGCCCCTTTCGTGGAGGGAGAGGACAACAGCCTGTTGGACGTGCTGCCTAATGATGACTCCCCGTCGGCGGACCGCGGACTCGTGAACGAGTCGCTAAGCACCGAAATCGACCGGGCACTGCAGATACTGACCCCGCGCGAGAGGGAGATCATAAAGAGTTTCTTCGGCATCGGCTGTCAGGAGATGACCCTCGAGGAGATCGGCGAGAGGCTGGACCTTACTCGCGAAAGAGTACGTCAGATAAAGGAAAAGGCGATCCGCAAGCTCAAGAAGCCGAGCGCCTGTGACCTGCTAAAAGGATATCTCGGATAATGACCCCTGAACAGTTTCTCGCCTCGAAAGCCACAGTGGCCGTAAAGGCGCTTTACGGAGCAGATATTGAGCCGTCCGCACTTCAGGTGACGGCTACCAGAAAAGAATTCGAAGGGGACTTCACTCTCGTGGTGTTCCCGCTTCTCAAGATATCGCACAGCGCACCCGATGCCACGGGTGCCGCCATCGGAGCCTGGCTCCAGGAGAATGTTCCGGAGGTGGGTTCCTATAACGTAGTCAAGGGCTTCCTCAATATATGTCTGTCGCAGCTCTACTGGACTGAACTTTTCTCTTCCATCGCCTCCGATCCCTCTTTCGGACGGCTTCCGTCCACGGGCCGCCGCGTGATGGTGGAGTTCTCTTCCCCGAACACGAACAAGCCCCTGCATCTCGGGCACATCCGAAACAATCTTCTCGGCTCCTCGGTTTCCGATCTGCTCAAAGCCGCCGGCGAGGACGTGATCAAGGTCACTCTCGTCAACGACCGCGGAGTCCATATCTGCAAGTCGATGTACGCCTGGCAGAAATCCTTCCCGGGCGTGACCCCCGAAAGCAGCGGAAAGAAGGGCGACCATCTGGTGGGGGACTGCTACGTGGAGTTCAACCGCATTTATAGTGAAGAGGTGAACTCGCTCGTGACCGGCGGAATGAGCGCCGAACAGGCTGCGAAGGAAGCTCCCTGTATGAAGGCCGTCCACGAGATGCTCGTCAAGTGGGAGCAGGGCGACCCTGAAGTGCGCGCACTGTGGTCGAAGATGAATTCCTGGGTTTTCGCGGGCTTCGACGAGACCTACCGCGCTCTCGGAATCTCCTTCGACAAGGTCTATTACGAACACGATACCTATCTTCTCGGCAAGGAACTGGTGCAGAGGGGGCTGGATATGGGCGTTCTGGTCCGCGATCCGGACGGCTCCGTCTGGTGCGACCTTACCGCGGACGGACTGGACCGCAAGCTCCTGCTCCGCAGCGACGGCACCTCGGTCTATATGACGCAGGACCTCGGCACTGCCGAAAAGCGTTTCTCCGAATTCAATCTCGACTCTCACGTGTATGTGGTCGGTGACGAGCAGAACTATCATTTCCAAGTCCTGAAACTTATCCTCGCCAAGCTGGGCTTCGACTGGGCCTCCAGAATCTACCACCTTTCTTATGGTATGGTCGAACTCCCGGAAGGCAAGATGAAATCCCGCGAGGGGACCGTGGTGGACGCGGATGACCTCATCGAGCAGATGTACAGGGAGGCCAAGTCCACGTCCGAAGAGTCCGGCAAACTGGCCGACGTTTCGGAAGAGGAGAAGGAACGCCTCTTCAGGATGATCGGTCTCGGGGCCCTCAAGTACTTCATCCTCAAGGTGGATCCTAAGAAGAAGATGCTCTTCAACCCTAAGGAGTCCATCGATTTCAACGGCAACACCGGCCCGTTCATCCAGTACACCCACGCCCGCATCTGTTCCATCCTCCGCAAGGCCGATGCGCAGGGACTTGACCATACCCCAGACGGTATCGGCCCGGACACTGAACTCAGCGCCAAGGAGATACGCCTCGTGAAAATATTGAACGGCTACCCGCAGAAAGTCGCCGATGCCGCCGCGCAGTTCTCTCCGGCCATCATCGCGAACTTCGCCTACGACCTTGCCAAGGAGTTCAACCAGTACTATCACGAGACAGCCATACTCAAGGAGGAGAACGCCGGAATCAGGCGTTTCCGTCTCGTGCTGATACAGACCCTCGCTTCGACGCTGCGCTCCGCAATGGGTATCCTGGGCATAGAACTTCCTGAAAGAATGTAAGATGCCGGGCGGCCAGGAGGCATATATGTTCCCCACTTCCGTGAAGGAAGTCGAGGCCCTCGGCTGGGACTACATCGACATCATCTTCTTCACGGGGGATGCGTTCGTGGACCATCCGTCCTTCGGTACCGCCTGCATATCGAGGTATCTTCAGAAATTCGGCTATCGCATAGCGGTCGTCCCCCAGCCCAACTGGCGGGACGACCTTCGCGATTTCCGCAAGCTCGGCGCTCCCCGTCTGTACTTCGCCGTGAACTCCGGCGCGATGGACTCGATGGTGAACCACTACACGGCGGCCAAACGTCTTCGTCACGACGACGCCTACACTCCCGACGGCCGTTTCGGCCAGCGCCCGGACTACGCCGTCACCGTCTATACGAAAATCCTGAAGCGGCTGTATCCCGATGTTCCCGTCGTAATAGGCGGAGTCGAGGCCTCGCTGCGGCGGCTCACCCACTACGACTATTGGCGGGACCGCCTCTTTCCTTCCATTCTGGTGGACAGCGGAGCTGACTGGCTCTGTTATGGAATGGGCGAGCTGCCGATGCTGGAGATCACCCGCGCGATAGAGTCTCGGCGCTCTCTTCACGAGATGCGCAAGATTCCCCAGTTCGCCTTTTATATGAGCGGCGCTTCCTATCCGGCGGACGCGCTGCTTCTGCACTCCTACGAGCACTGCCTGTCCGACGGAAGGGCTTTCGCCGAGAATTTCAACCTCATCGAGACCCACGCGAATATGCTGCACCCTTCGGTAATAGTCGAGCCTTCCGGGCAGGGCTATGTGCAGGTGAATCCGCCCTATCCTCCGGCGGACACGCAGACGATGGACTCGTTCTGGGACCTGCCTTTCACCAAGCTTCCGCATCCGCGCTACCGGGGGAAGAGGATACCGGCCTACGATATGATAAAGTATTCGGTAACAACGCACCGGGGCTGCTTCGGAGGCTGTAACTTCTGCACCATCGCCGCCCATCAGGGCAAATTCATACAGTCGCGCTCCGAGGAGAACATCCTGTGGGAAGTGCGCGCTCTGCCTTCGCTCCCCGGCTTCGCCGGCAACATTTCCGATCTGGGGGCCCCTACGGCCAATATGTACGGAATGCACGGTCGCAATCTTGAACTCTGCGAGAAGTGCCGCCGCAAGTCCTGTCTTTTCCCGCTGCCCTGCAGGAATCTGGACCGCTCCCACGCGCGTCTTCTGAAACTGTATGACGATGTCCTGAAAGTGAAGGGGATAAAGCACGCCTATGTGGGAAGCGGCATCCGTTATGACCTCTTCCTGACCGAGGACGGCTTCGTGGACGGGACTTCCTGTCCGTATCTGGAAGAGCTGGTGCTCCGACACTGCTCGGGCCGTCTGAAAGTGGCTCCCGAACATACCGAAGACAAGGTTCTGTATTATATGGGCAAGCCGTCGTTCCGGCTCTTCGAGCGTCTGAGGACGGAATTCGACAGGATAGTCCGCAAGGCGGGAGTCCGCACCGAACTCGTGCCCTACTTCATCTCCTCCCATCCCGGCTGCACGATGAAGGATATGGAGCATCTTGCCTCGAATCCGGCCCTGAAGGGCATCTGGATGGAGCAGGTACAGGATTTTACGCCGACTCCGATGACCGTCTCCTCGGTTATGTTCTACACCGGAATCGACCCCCGGACGATGAAGCCGGTCTTCACTGAAAGGGACCCGGAGAAGAAAAGGAGACAGAAGTCGTTTTTTTTCAGAAAAAAAAGATGAATTCTTGTGTGTGATTAGTTTTTGTCCTATTATTGCACCCGAAAACAATGACACCTATGAAACAGATAGACACCAGAAGACGTCACGTGGTAAGCTACGAGAATATGTCCGAAACGGTCGCTGCGGCGTTTAACGCCAAGTATCCCAAAGGATTCAACGACTATCTCCAGGACCTTACCAGATATACCAAGCCGGACGGGACGCCATTCTACGCCGTGACCATAGAATTCCCCGATTCCATTTACCTTGTGAAGATAAAGGTGAAGACTGACGATATGGACGATATCGAAAGGTGGCTCGAAGGAGAGGAAGAGGCTGAGGAAAGCCAGGTTACGGGCGCTGCGGAAAGCACCCACGAGGGTGACGCCCTGCCGGACGACAATATTTCCCAATACGGAGCCGAAGAAGATTCCTCGGACGGGGACGTATGACCTTCCCCAAACTGTCCCCGCGGAACAGACTCCTCGCCCTTGCCTTGCTTACAGGATGCCTGTCGGGCGGTGCGGCCGTGCTGCTGCACTTTCTGATATCTCTGATAAAGACGGCTGCGGACGGGGTCTTTTCCTTTATTCCGGGGCGTTGGCAGTGGCTGGTGCTTCCGGGAGTCGGGATGCTCATATCTTTACTGATAGTAAAGTATCTGGTCCGTGACAATATAAGCCACGGAGTGACCAAGGTTCTCCAGGCCATATCGAACAAGCAGTGCTTCATAAAGGCGCATAATTTATGGTCTTCGATGGTAACGAGCGCCGTGACCATCGGACTCGGCGGTTCTGTGGGAGCCGAGGCTCCGATAGTCTATACCGGGGCGGCGATCGGCTCGAATCTGGGAAGACGCTTCGGGCTGAGCTACAGGCAGATGACCATTCTGCTGGGCTGCGGTGCGGCCGGTGCGCTCGCCGGAATCTTCAAGGCCCCTCTCGCGGGCGTGCTCTTCACGATGGAGATTCTGCTCTTCAATATCTCGATGTCCTCCCTTATGCCGCTGCTGCTTTCCACCGTGGCCGCGGCTACGGTAGCCTATATCTTCACGGGTCCGGAAGCCGAGTTCGCAGCCGCGATCGTTCCTTTCCGCATATCGAATTTCCCTTTCTACTGCATTCTGGGAGGCTTTTGCGGACTGTTTTCGGTGTTTTTCGTCCGCTGTACTCTCTGGCTTGAGGACCGTGCGGCGAAGGTAGCCGGCGCATACAGGAAATGGGCCGTATGCGCAGTGGCGCTCGGACTTCTCATCTTTCTCTTCCCGCCTCTGTACGGCGAGGGTTATGACTGGGTCCGTATGCTGCTCAGCGGCGGCGATCCGGATTTTTCGGATGTCACGCTGCTGTCTTTCCTCACCCGCTCACCCTGGGGGATAGTGCTTTTCTTCGCTCTGGTGATGCTGCTGAAGGTGTTCTCTATGACCTTCACGAATGCCGGCGGGGGAGTCGGCGGCACTTTCGGACCGACCCTTTTCGTGGGGGCCATAGCGGGCTTCGTGATAGCCAGGGTGCTGAATCTGTGCGGAACTGATGTCCCGGAATCCAATTTCGTATTGGCCGGAATGGCCGCTATGATGGCGGGTGTGATGCAGGCTCCGCTGACCGCGATCTTCCTTATCGCCGAGATGACGGGGGGCTATGAACTTTTCCTTCCGCTGATTCTGACTGCGGCGCTCTCTTTCGGAACTACGAGAATTTTCGAGAAATACTCCATTTATACCAAGCGTATCGCTCAGACGGGCGAGCTGCTCACTCACGACAGCGACCAGGCGGTGCTCACGCTTATGAGTCTGAATGAACTGGTCAGCGACAAGTATCCGAGGATTTCGCCGGACGCGAAGCTTGGCGATGTGGTGCGGGTGCTCAAGTCCAGCAGCGCACAGGTCTATGCCGTGGTGGATTCCGCCGGGCTTTTCTGCGGTCAGGTGACTCTGGACAACATCCACCGGCTGGCTTTCCGGACGGACAAGTATAACACTCTGCCGGTCAGGAGTTTTATGGAAGAGCCTAAGGCTTTCATCTACGCTGACGACAAGATGGACACGGTTATGGACAAGTTCGACAAGACGGGAGCCTGGAGGCTGCCGGTATTGACCGAGAACCGCAGGTATCTCGGTTACGCCTCGCGCTCGCGCATCCTGACGGCGTATCGCGAGAAGCTCAGGGATTTTTCGCAGGATTGACGCCGGGCCCTCGCCGGACGCTGGAGGACAGCTTCGAGCTTCGCGGCGGGCAGGAGGTAGAAGGACATTCCGATTGGCCGCAAGGCCGTATATAATATGGCTATGAAAGAAATATATATCAGGTACATCGCCGGAGCGATGGATGTAAAGGATTGGCAGATAGAGAATTGTGCGACTCTATTCGAGGAGGGCGACACGATTCCGTTCATCTGCCGCTACCGCAAGGAGCGCACCGGCGGGCTGGATGACGCCGAAGTCGCGGAAGTGCGGCATTGGTACGATGTGTTCGCCGAGATGGAAAAACGCAAGACGACGATTCTGGAGACCATCGCTGCGCAGGGCGGATTGACTGATGAATTGCGCTCTGCCATAGAGACTTGCGTGGATTCAGCGATGCTGGAGGACCTGTATCTGCCTTATCGTCCTAAGCGGCGCACGAGGGCGACCGCCGCGAAGGAGGCGGGACTGGAGCCGCTCGCCGATCTGATGTACGGAGTGAAACTGAAGGATCCTGCTCCCGAGGCGCGCAAGTATCTGAACGACAAGGTCTCCACTGTGGAGGATGCTCTCGCGGGAGCGCGCGATATCATAGCTGAGAGGCTCAGCGAGACGGCCTCGGTGCGCGAGACCCTGCGCTCGATTTTCCGCACGCGCAAGGTGGTTTCGAAAGCCGCCAAGGCTGCGAAGACCGATCCGGAGGCCGCCGCGAAGTACCGCTCCTATTTCTCCTTCTCGATGCCCCTGTCGAGGATTCCGTCGCATAATCTGCTGGCGATGCTCCGCGCCGAGAACGAAGGTTTTCTCAGCGTCAGCATCGATGCCGACCCCGAGAAATGCGGGGCGAAAATCTATTACGATTTCTGCAAATCAGCTTCATATCCGTCCCCGGCTCTCGCCTCGCAGCTGCATCTGGCCTTCGACGATGCGTACAAGCGTCTGCTGGAGCCTTCCATAAGAGGTGAGATTCTGAAGGAAGCTAAACGCCGGGCGGACATTGAGTCCATAAACGTGTTCGGTGAGAACCTGCGGCAGCTTCTGCTTTCCGCACCTCTGGGGCAGAAGAGGGTGCTGGCCATAGACCCGGGCTTCCGCAACGGCTGCAAGACGGTCTGTCTGGACGAGCAGGGGAGACTCCTGCATCACGAGATTATTTTCCCGCATCCTCCTCAGAATGAGAAGGTAAAGTCCATAATGGCCATTGGCTCGATGGTGGAGAAGTACGGGATTCAGGCCATAGCTGTGGGTAACGGGACCGCGAGCCGGGAGACCGAGGATTTCCTGCGCAAGGTGCATCTGCCGGTAGGCTGCAAGGTCTGGACGGTCAGCGAGGACGGCGCGTCGATCTATTCCGCGTCGGAGGTCGCCAGAGCGGAGTTTCCGGACGAGGATGTCACGGTGCGCGGCGCGGTGTCCATAGGACGCCGTCTGACGGACCCTCTCTCCGAGCTGGTGAAAATAGACCCCAAGTCTCTGGGAGTCGGTCAATATCAACACGATGTGGACCAGGGTCTGCTCCGCGAGAAACTCGACAACGTGGTCTCTTTCTGCGTGAACAGCGTAGGCGTGAACCTGAACACCGCCAGCCCGTACCTGCTGAGCTACGTTTCAGGCATAGGGCCCGCTCTCGCGGCCAATATTGTTTCCTACCGCGCCGAGAACGGAGCGTTCGCGTCACGCTCCGAGCTGCGCAAGGTCCCGCGTCTGGGGGCCAAGGCCTTCGAGCAGTGCGCCGGCTTTCTGCGCATTTCGGGCGCGGCGAATCCGCTGGACAATTCCGCGGTGCATCCCGAGTGCTACCACATAGTGGACAGGATGGCCGCGGACCTCGGTATGCCGGTCTCGGCCCTTGTGGGCAATGCCTCCGCGTGTGAGCGCATCGATGCTTCCAAGTATGTGGAGGGCGATTTCGGCCTGCCTACCATAAACGATATCATCCGCGAGCTGGCCAAGCCAGGGCGCGACCCGCGCGAGAGCGCCGAGGAGTTCGAGTTCGCTCAGGATGTGCGCAGTCTCGAAGACCTGCACCCGGGGATGGAACTTCCGGGCATAGTGACGAACATCACGAATTTCGGAGCCTTCGTGGACATAGGTCTGCACGAAAACGGACTCATACACGTTTCGCAGATGGGTGTGAGGGGTCACGCAGACCCGTCCAGGATTCTGAAACTCCACCAGAGGATACGCGTCAGCGTGCTCGACGTCGATACCGGGCGCGGCCGCATCTCGCTCAGACTGCTGAAGTAGATGCCGGGCGGATTTTTCGCAGGCGCAGTCCGATGACTCCCCAGAATGCCTCGCCGAAGATGCCGCTGGACATTTTCGACGTGCCTTTCGTGCGGTTCACGAAGATGACCGGCACTTCCTCTACCTTGAAGCCCAGACTCACCGCGCTGTACTTCATCTCGATCTGGAAGCCGTAGCCTTTCATCTTCACGCGGCTCAGGTCTATGGTCTCCAGCACCTTGCGGCTGTAGCACACGAAGCCGGCGGTCGAGTCGTAAATCTTGATTCCCAGCATCTTGCGAACATACACCGATGCGTAGTAGGACATTATGATGCGGCCTATCGGCCAATTTATGACGCTGATTCCGTGGCAGTAGCGCGAGCCTATGGCCATATCGGCCCCGCCTTTCGCGCAGGCTTCATAGAGTCTCGGCAGGTCTCCGGGATTGTGCGAGAAATCGGCGTCCATTTCGAAAATATAGTCGTAGCCGTGCTCCAGCGCCCATTCGAAACCGGTCAGATATGCCGTACCGAGACCGAGTTTGCCGCTGCGGGAGATGATGAATACTCTTCCCTGAAGTTCGTCCATAAGGCCTCTGACGATGGATGCGGTCCCGTCAGGCGATGCATCGTCGATTACCAGCACGTCGAAGCCGTCCTGCAGTGAGTTCACGCGCCTGATGATGGCCTCGATGTTTTCCTTTTCGTTGTAAGTGGGGATGATGACCAGTTTTCTGTCCATTTCGCACGGGTGTTACGTTCTACAAATCACAAAAATAATAAAAATATCGTCTTTTGTCTCCGCCGTAGATGCTAAAAATGCGGTTTTTTTCATATTTCTTCAGATTGGTGTTGTTTTGCAATGCGGGTAGTTAAAAAAACATTACATTTGCGGATACGAATTTAAAATAAACCATATAATTTATGAAAAGAATCAACTGCTTTATCCCTTTCCGGGATGCAGACCAGGTACGGGTGACCGTAGAGAATCTCAGAGCACAGAATGAAGTAAACAGGATCTATCTCGTCAAGAGTGACGAAACTCCGGTCGCCGAGTTCCCGGATTGCGGCGTCATAGCCGCCGCATCGCTCCAATGCACAGATGCCGTGCGCAAGATTGCCGCAGCCTCCGATGCGGAGTTCTCCCTTATTTATACTAAGACGACCCAGCTCAGCTTCGTGCTTTTCGCGCTCGAGCGTATGCTCTCTCTCGCCGAAGACTCTTCCGCCGCGATGATCTATGCGGATCATTTCAACGAAACTGACGGTGTCCGCACCAATGCTCCCGTCATAGACTATCAGGAGGGGTCTCTTCGCGACGATTTCGATTTCGGCGGACTTCTGCTTTACCGCGCCGGCGCTCTGAAGGAGGCTGTCATCCGTATGTCGGCCGAGTATAAGTTCGCGGCTCTCTATGACCTTCGCCTCAAGGTTGCCGAGAAAGGTGTGCTCGAACACGTGAACGAATACCTGTACTACGAGGTGGAGACTGATACCCGCAAGTCCGGCGAGAAGATCTTCGACTACGTGGATCCTAAGAACCGCGAGGTGCAGATCGAGATGGAGAAGGCCTGTACCGAGCATCTGAAGGTCGTGGGCGGTTTCCTGACTCCGGAGTTCAAGCATATCGAGTTCAGCGACGATCCTTTCGAATATGAGGCTTCCGTGGTCATTCCTTGCAAGAACCGCGTCCGCACCATAGCCGATGCCATCACTTCGGCGCTTTCCCAGAAGACGAACTTCAAATACAACGTGATCGTGGTGGACGACAACTCCGAGGACGGCACCGTCGATGTGATAAAGAAATTCACGGGAGATCCTAAACTCATATATGTGGCGCAGGACAAGTCCTATCACGCCATCGGCGGAAACTGGAACGTGGCGCTGCATCACCCTAAGTGCGGCAAATTCGCCATCCAGCTCGACTCGGACGATGTTTACTACGATGAGAATACGGTGCAGAAGTTCGTGGACGCCTTCTATGCGCAGAACTGCGCAATGGTGGTCGGCACCTACAGGATGACTAATTTCCATATGGAAACCCTGCCTCCGGGAATCATCGACCACAGGGAGTGGACTCCGGACAACGGCCGCAACAATGCTCTGCGCATAAACGGGCTCGGCGCTCCGCGCGGATTCTATGTCCCTCTGCTCCGCACCATCAACTTCCCGACCACGAAATACGGTGAGGATTACGCCGTCGGACTCCGTGTCTGCCGCGAATATCAGATAGGCCGCATCTATGACGTGGTTTACAACTGCCGCCGCTGGGATGACAACTCCGATGCGAACTGCGATGTGGAGAAGATGAATGCCAACAACTTATACAAGGACCGCATCCGTACCTGGGAACTCAAGGCCAGAATCAAGATGAACGGCGGCAAATAATTTTTCTGATTTTTTTGCAGAAAAGTTTGCGAGTTAAAAAATAGTTGCTACCT
>JAUMVX010000026.1 GCA_030529945.1 Bacteroidia bacterium
GTCATGCCCGACCTGCTCGGGCATCTCGTTGCCATAACGGGATTGCCGGTCGGGGCCGGCAATGACGATGGTCGGTATTGCCCGGGCATCATAATTATTTGGTATTAAATTGTTTTGCATCGCGCAACTGATGTAAAAAGCGTTGTCACTGTCAGGAAAAAAGCATATATTTGCACGATGTTTGAAATCGGAACTGCGGTCGCGCCGGAGGGTATTCGAAAGAGTGCCGCGAAAGGTTGCAGAAGTGGACGGAAGGTGAAGGAGCCGGAAGTGAGGAGAAGGAAATGAGGAGCAGCGACCGTCATAAAAAACGACAATTATTTATAAACTTATTTAATTGCACATAATTATGTCAAAAATTAATTTGAGCAAGTACGGTATCAAGAGTGTGAAGGAAGTCCTTTACAACCCTACCTACGAGGTCCTCTACAATGAAGAGACAAGACCGGAACTTGAAGGTTACGAGAAAGGTCAGGTGACCGAGCTCGGCGCCATCAACGTAATGACAGGTGTTTTCACCGGACGTTCCCCTAAGGACAAATACATCGTTATGGACAAGAACTCGAAGGACACCGTATGGTGGAATACTCCGGAGTATCCTAACGATAACCACGAGATGTCCGAGAAGGTCTGGAAGCAGGTGAAGGGCATCGCCCAGAAGGAACTCTCCGGAAAGAGACTCTTCGTGGTGGACGGCTTCTGCGGCACGCACAAGGACACCCGTATGAAGGTCCGCTTCATTATGGAAGTCGCCTGGCAGGCTCATTTCGTCACCAATATGTTCATCCGTCCGAAGAACGAGGCCGAGTTCGACCAGGAGCCTGATTTCGTAGTTTACTGCGCATCGAAGGCCAAGGTCGAGAACTATGCCGAGATGGGACTCCGCAGCGACACCTGCGTAGCGTTCAACGTCACCAGCAAGGAGCAGGTAATCCTGAACACCTGGTACGGCGGCGAGATGAAGAAGGGTATGTTCTCTATGATGAACTACTACCTTCCTCTGAAGGGCATCGCGGCTATGCACTGCTCCGCGAACACCGATATGAACGGCGAGAACACCGCCATCTTCTTCGGTCTCTCCGGAACCGGCAAGACCACCCTTTCCACAGACCCTAAGCGTCTGCTGATCGGCGACGACGAGCACGGCTGGGACAACAAGGGCGTCTTCAACTTCGAAGGCGGCTGCTACGCCAAGGTCATCAAGCTCGACAAGGAGTCCGAACCGGACATCTACAACGCCATCCGCCGCGACGCTCTCCTCGAGAACGTTACCGTGGACGCGAACGGCGTGATCGACTTCAACGACAAGAGCGTCACCGAGAACACCCGCGTATCTTACCCTATCTATCACATTAACAACATCGTACGTCCGGATTCTCACGGCCCTGCCGCAAAGCAGGTCATCTTCCTGTCCGCCGACGCTTTCGGAGTTCTTCCTCCGGTATCCATCCTCACCCCCGAGCAGACGAAGTACTACTTCCTCTCCGGCTTCACAGCCAAGCTCGCGGGCACGGAGCGCGGCATCACCGAGCCTACTCCGACCTTCTCCGCCTGCTTCGGCCAGGCCTTCCTCGAGCTGCATCCTACGAAGTATGCTGAGGAGCTGGTGAAGAAGATGAAGAAGAGCGGCGCCAAAGCTTATCTCGTGAACACCGGCTGGAACGGCACAGGCAAGCGCATCTCCATCCGCGACACCCGCGGCATCATCGACGCGATCCTCGACCATTCCATCGATGCGGCTCCTACGAAGCAGATCCCTTACTTCAACTTCACCGTTCCTACTTCCCTGAAGGGTGTGGATCCTGCAATCCTCGATCCTCGCGACACTTACGCTCAGGCGTCCCAGTGGGAGGAGAAGGCGAAGGACCTCGCCGCAAGGTTCATCAAGAACTTCAAGAAGTACGAGTCTAACCGCGCCGGCAAGGCCCTCGTGAAAGCGGGTCCTCAGCTCTAGTCGCTTTCGCGACCAATATTTAGTGATGATGAAAAAATAACTTGGTGCTTTTGCTCGTCTTTTTGGTCTAAATTTATTTGCTCATCAGTCGTGTACCCCGGTACACTCCTTCTTCACAAACAAATTTATCCACAAAAATCCTTCACAAAAACTTACCAAGTTATTTTTTACATGTTACTTAATCGGCCGGAAGGAGCTTTCGCCTCCTTCCGGCCAATTTCGTTCTCTCCTCCTCCTGCCCTTCTGTCCTGCCCGACCTGTGTTCGTCATACCCGATGTGCGTGCCGTCATGCCCGACGTGATCGGGCATCTCGTGTCTCGAAGGGATTCCCGGTCAAGCCGGGAATGACGAAATAGGTCAAGCCAGGAATGACGTGAAAGGTCGGTGCCGGCAATGACACCAAAGGTCAGAGCCGGCAATGACGCAGAAACGTCAGTCGGCAAAGTCGAGTTCGGCCAGCAGGGAGCCCGCTCCGCAGACCTTGTCCACGACGAAGAGCAGGTACCTGATGTCTAGGCAGATGTTGCGGCAGAATTCAGGGTCGAAGGCGACATCGCTCATCGTGCCCTCCCATACGCGGTCGAAATTGATGCCGATAAGATTCCCGTCCGCATTGATCACAGGAGAACCGGAATTGCCCCCGGTAGTATGATTGTCCGCGATGAAGCAGACAGGAGTGTCTTCATAGCCGCCCGCGGCATACAGATCGCGCAGACTCTGAGGGATATTGTAATCGTAGATCTCGGGATCATCCTTCTCCATTATGCCCTTCACGGTGGAGACGTGTCTGTAGCGAATACCGTCCGCAGGCTCGTAGGCCCCGACCTTCCCGTAGGCCACGCGCAGGGTCAGATTGGCGTCAGGATAGAAGGACTTCTGCGGCTCGAACTCCATCTGCCCGCGCATATAATCGCGGTACAGCGCAGTGATTTCAGCCGACAGCCGGCTGTACTCCGGCGTGAGGACCTCATTGTAATGCTTCACGAAAGCCTTTCTGAACGCGTAGGCCGCACTCTCTTCGATGCCTTCAAGCCTGCCTCCGCAGAGTTCCTCCGAGAAGACCTCGTCCGCCCAGGCCTCGACGCTGCCCAGACGCTCCATAGACTCGAAATAGTATTCCGGCTTGAACTCATCCGCGACCCCCGTCGCATAAGCCTTCATAAGCGCGATGAAGGACTCCTTGTCGATATCGAGGTTCCAATCCTTGTAGAAATTGGCCGCAGAGGCCTCTGCGGCGGCCTCATCCTTCGCGGAAGCATAATTCGAAGCGAACTGCGGCAGTTCCACTGCCAATGCTGACTCGTAGGTGTACTCGCGGGCGAAATTGTACGGCTCGAGCAGGGTGTAGAGCGAATCGAGACACTCGAGCACACCCTCGTATTGGCCGCCTGCGGCCCAATCTCGGAACGCCTGCTCGTAGGCTTCCTTGCTCGCGACGGTGTGCATTTTGCGGATGCCGCGCATCTCGCCCTGCCACTTTTTCCACGCGTTGGCGACGTTCGCGTTTTTCGAGGCGTACTGGATGCGCACCGCCGGGGAGGTGCTCATATATTTCTTCTGAATGTCGAGGCGAAGGGTGCGGAGGGAGATTTTCGCAGGGTCGGAAAGCTCTGATATGTAGCGCACTGCGTCTGAAGTGATGTACTCTCTGGTGGTGCCCGGGAAACCGTAGATGAAGGTGAAGTCGCCCTCGCTCACGCCGGCGCGGGAGATCTTGAAATGCCGCTTCGGGGTGAACGGGATGTTCTCTTCGCTGTAGGGGGCCGGCTCATTGTCTTTGCCGGCATAGACGCGGAAGATGGAGAAGTCGCCGGTGTGGCGTGGCCACATCCAGTTGTCGGTGTCGCCGCCGAATTTGCCTATGGACGAAGGCGGCGCACCTACGAGACGCACGTCGGTATATACTTTATACACAAAGAGATAGTAGCGGTTGCCGTAGTAGAGGCTCTCGACGGAGGCTTTCACGCCCTTGCGGCCTTCGACTGCCCTTTCGCGTATCTGCTTTATGGCCTGCTGCGGGTCGTCGGCCGAAGTGACTTCGTCGGTGACATCCTGCATATAGTCGAGGAAGCTTACGCTGAGGCCAGGGTTCGGGAGCTCCTGCTCGCGCTTGAGGGCCCAGAAGCCGTCCTTGAGGTAGTCGTGCTCGACGCTGCTGTGCTTCTGGATGTAGCTGAAGCCGCAGTGGTGGTTCGTCAGGAGCAGTCCCTCATCAGAGACGAGTTCGCCGGTGCAGCCGCTTCCGAAGAGCACGACGGCGTCTTTGAGTGAGGCCCGGTTAATGCTGTAGATGTCTTCGTCGTTGAGCTTGAAGCCTTTCGACTGCATATCGCCGATGCGTTGGGAGATGAGCGACGGGAGCCACATCCCTTCGTCCGCGGCTGCCGGAATCGCTGTCAGAGCCACCAGAATGATGGCGGAAAGTGTTTTTTTCATATAATGGTCAGTTTTTTCGTTTTCCTCTCGTGGTGGATGCCGCCGGTGGGTCCGGGTGCTCCGGGGGTTGTGCCGCTCCGGCGGGACCGTATTGGCCGCTTCGGCCGCGTCCCCTCCTTCTCCTCCTTGAGTGTCGTGTTCTCCGCTCCGGCGGGACCGGGTGAGGACAAAAAAAGGCGGCTAATCACTTAGTCACCTTTTCCGGGAGCCACTCATCAGGCTCGAACTGACGACCTGCGCGTTACGAATGCGCTGCTCTACCGACTGAGCTAAAGTGGCATTGGGGATGCAAATATACACATATTTTGCATAAGAACAAGTTTCTTCGCTTGCACTTGCGAAAAAAAGCAGGTACTTTTGCGGCTCGGACGCACTATGTGATGATGAATAATCAATTCAGTTATTTTTGGTGACACGTAATTATATGTGTTATATCAGGGAATCATAAAAGTGCGCAAACGCCTTCACGAATGACAGACACGATATGAAATCCGATATTATAGTAATAGGTGCGGGAGCCTCCGGCCTTATGGCGGCATACGGCGCGGCGAAGACCCTCTCGGATGCCGGGCATCCCGTGCAGGTGAGTCTGCTGGAAAAGATGCCCCGCCCGGCGCGCAAAGTGATGATAACGGGCAAGGGCCGGTGCAATTTCACCAACGTGAAGCCTTGGAACGAGTTCTCGGAGCATATCCGCAGCAAACAGAATTTTCTGCGCCCGGCTTACCAGAATTTAACTCCGCTCTCTCTGACGGCTTTTCTGAATGAAGCCGGTCTGGAAACGGTCGTGGAAAGGGGTGACCGCGCTTTCCCCGCTTCACACAGGGCTTCCGATGTGGTGGACGCCCTCGTGAGAATGGTCCTCGCGGTGGGGGTAAAGATTCTGACAGACTGTGAGGTGCTGTCCGTCTCGGGCTCAGCGGGTTCTGGGGGTGCGGCTGTTGTTTCAGGCTCTGCAGGTTCCGTGGGTTCAGCTGTCACCTCAGGCTCTGCGGGTTCCTTCACCATAGAATGCGCCGATGGACAGAAGCATTACTGCAGCCGGCTCATAATCGCGACCGGAGGCCTGTCCTATCCCGGGACCGGCTCCACCGGGGACGGCTACGCCTGGGCCGAGGGCTTCGGGCATAGCCTCGCGCCCCTTTTCCCATCCCTTACCGCCCTCGT
Source organism: Bacteroidia bacterium (assembly GCA_030529945.1). GTDB lineage: Bacteria > Bacteroidota > Bacteroidia > Bacteroidales > UBA932 > Cryptobacteroides. The sequence continues at coordinate 5,559 of JAUMVX010000026.1, forward strand.
TCCAAGAGGTTATAAGACAGAGCCTTACATCTCGCGTGGGAAGGGCCACATCGATAGGGGCACTCCTCTTTCGTCTCTTGGACAGGCGCTCTGCGGAGTGCAGCTTAAGAACGTGTCATTGACCTCAGTCATAGAGAATTGCGAGGCCGAATCCGAGTTCGGGGATCTGGACTTTACTGACGGCGGCATCGAAGGTCCTCTGGGCTTCCGGCTCAGCCGCAAATGCGTCAAGTCCCTGATTAACGGCTCCCGCGTGAAACTTCGTCTCGACCTCAAGCACGGCGTGCCTGAGGACGAGCTGCGCGGCAGGGTGTCGCAGCTGTGGCGGGAGATAAAGGATGACCCGCGCAGCAGGGGAGTGGGCGATAAGGAACTGTGCCGGATTCTGCTTGGCAAGCTGATGCCTCGCGAACTTATTCCGGGATTCCTTGCTTCTTTTCCGGACATCATAAGCGTGGAGCGTAAGGCCGGGGTGAAGGACAGGTTCGGCAAGTATTCCGTCGGGAAGGCCCGGGTTTTCGTGCATCTGACGCAGATTGCCGACGCGCTGAAGCGCTGGGATTTCGAAATCGCGGGTTTCGTGGGGTATGAACGGGCCGTCGTCACCTCGGGTGGCGTGAAAACAGAGGAACTAACCGCCAAAACGCTTGAGTCCCGGATAGTTCCCGGGCTGTATTTCTGCGGTGAACTCGTGGACATCGATGCCGACACGGGCGGCTATAACCTCCACTGCGCTTTCTCCACCGGGCTTCTTGCCGGTCAGTCCGCCGCCAAGTCGCTACTCTGCCGGCAGTGACCGGCAATCCCTTCGAAACACAAGATGCCCGAGCAGGTCGGGCATAACGGAAGAGCAGGTCGGGGAGGACGGAACGCCTCTATTTCAGCACGCCCAGCTCCTTGCCGACCTTGACGAAAGCTGCGATGGCGCGGTCGAGATGCTCGCGCTCGTGGGCCGCCGAGAGCTGTACGCGGATGCGCGCCTGCCCCTTCGGAACGACCGGATAATAGAATCCCGTCACGAAGATGCCCTCCTCGGCGATACGCGCCGCAAACCTCTGAGACAGAGGAGCATCGTAGAGCATCACTGCGCAGATGGCGCTCTGGGTAGGCTTGATGTCGAAGCCGGCCGCCATCATCGCGTTTCTGAAATACTCGACATTCTCGAGCAGCTTGTCGTGCAGGGCGTCGCTCTCGTCCAGAATCTTGAAAGTCTCCAGAGCGGCAGCGACGATCATTGGCGGCAGCGAATTCGAGAAAAGATACGGACGCGAACGCTGGCGCAGCATTTCGATGATCTCCTTGCGTCCGGTGGTGAAGCCGCCTACGCTGCCGCCGAATGCCTTGCCGAGTGTACCCGTGTGCACATCGATGCGCCCGTAGCAGCCGTATTGCTCCGCAACTCCTCTGCCTCGCGGGCCCACTACGCCCGCGGAATGGCTCTCGTCCACTACGACGAGTGCGTCATACTTCTCCGCGAGAGCGCAAATCTTGTCCATCGGAGCGACGTTTCCGTCCATCGAGAATACGCCGTCCGTGCAGATGAGACGGTGCCGGCAGTTCTGCGCCTCCTTCAGACAGCGCTCGAGGTCTTCCATATCGGCATTCGCATAGCGGAAACGCTGAGCCTTGCACAGGCGCACGCCGTCGATGATGGAAGCGTGGTTCAGAGAGTCGGAAATGATGGCGTCCGAAGCGTCCAGAAGCGGCTCGAAGAGTCCGCCGTTCGCATCGAAGCAGGACGCGTAGAGGATGGTGTCCTCGGTGTGGAAGTACTCCGAGATGGCTTTCTCGAGTTTCTTGTGCAGATCCTGAGTGCCGCAGATGAAGCGCACGGAGGCCATTCCGTAGCCGCGCTCGGACATAATGTCGCGGGCCGCCTTAATCAGGCGCGGATTGTCGGCGAGGCCGAGATAATTGTTCGCGCAGAAATTGAGGGCCTTGGAGCCGTCCTCAAGGGTGATTTCCGCTGACTGCGGGGACGCGATATTGCGCTCCGCCTTGTACAAGCCGGCCTCTTTTATGGCCGCAAGCTCGTCACTGAGATATTTCTGGAAATTTCCGTACATAGCTTTATGTGTTATTTGATTTCTGAGAAGTTATCACTTGATGTCATAACTGCCGCGTACAAATATATACATTTTTTGCTTATGGTTTGAAAACAAATATTAACTTTGTGCGAGAAAATGTAAGTTTAAAACGATGAAAAATATCCTTGTCATAGGCTCCACGGGTCAGATCGGCTCAGAGCTCACGATGAAACTCCGTGCCGAAAAGGGCGGAGGGGTCACGGTCGCCGGCTATATTCCTTCAGCTCCTCCGACGGGCAGGCTGCTCGCAAGCGGCCCTTCCGAAGAGGTCAACGTCTGCAATGCCAAGCAGATAGCCGATGTCGTGGACAAATATGACATCGACACCATCTATAATCTCGCGGCCCTGCTCTCCGCCACTGCCGAGCGTCTTCCGCTGAAGGCCTGGGACATCCAGATGAACGGTCTGATAAACATTCTCGAAGTCGCCCGCGAGAAGCACGTGGCGGTCTTCACCCCGAGTTCCATCGGTTCCTTCGGCCCTTCCACGCCTCACGATATGACTCCGCAGGACACCATCCAGAGGCCGACTTCGATGTACGGCGTGACGAAAGTGGCCACGGAGCTGCTCAGCGACTACTACTTCCATAAATACGGGGTGGACACCCGCTCTGTCCGCTTCCCGGGCCTCATCTCCTACACGACGCCTCCGGGCGGCGGAACGACCGACTACGCAGTCGAGGTGTTCTACTCGGCCGTGAAGGGCGAGGAGTTCGTCTGCCCGATCGCAGCAGGCACCTATATGGATATGATGTATATGCCCGACGCGCTGCAGGCAGCGGTCAATATAATGACAGCCAAGCCGACGTATCTGAAGCACCGCAATTCGTTCAACATCGCTTCTATGAGTTTCGAGCCCGAGACTCTCTTCGCCGCCATCCGCAAGTACATCCCTTCGCTGAAGGTGCGCTACGAGGTGGACCCTGTGCGCCAGGCAATCGCCGATTCGTGGCCTGACCGTATGGACGACAGCTGCGCCCGCAAGGAGTGGGGCTGGGCACCGACCTACGATCTCGACTCTATGGTGCGCGATATGATAGCGAACCTCAAGAAGAAGTTCCAGCTATAAGAAATGAGGAGATTGCCGGTCGGGGCCGGCAATGACGGAGAAGGTCGGGGCCGGCAATGACGGCAAAGGTCACGCGCTCCGTCATGCCCGACCTGCTCGGGCATCCCGTGCAGAGAAGAGATTATACGATAATATGAACACAGTGAAGAAATGCGCCGTGAAGGAGAAGATTCTGGAGGCGGCGAGAGAATTGTTCGGGAAGTTCGGCTACGACAAGACGACTCTCGAAGGCATCTGCCACAAGACAGGCAAGACCAAGACATCCATCTATTATTATTACGACGGCAAGCAGGCCCTGCTGAAGGACATCGTGGAAAGGGAGTTCGCGCAGATGAAGGAAAAGCTCGAAACGGTGATAACCATCGACGAACACCTGACATCCGCGCAGATCCGGGCTTATCTGAAAGAAAGGATAAACCAGATACTCTCTATGCAGGTCTATCCGCAATTCATCGTCAACCAATACTCCGGTACAGATGATGAGGCCTGCGAGGTAGTCCGCGGCATAAGGGAAGACTTCGACAGATGGGAGAGAAGAGAATTCTACGAAATCTGCCGCGTGGGAAAGCACTACGGTATCCTTACCGACGCCGTGCAGCCGGACGCCTTCGCGGATATTATACAGATGCTGCTCAAGGGCATAGAAAGTCAGATTGTGATCACCCCGGAAAAACGGAGCAGTGTCGAGACATACGACGCGATGGTGGATTTTCTGATAAAGGACTGCAACGAAGCTTGTGAGAATGAAACAGAACAGAATAATTATGCATAAACGTATGAAAACCAGTGATTACGCCCTGTCGCTGCTGCTGGTGGCGGCAAGCGGCTTCATTGTGGCGTCCTGCCACAATCCCGCTAAGCGGGGATGCTATGAAAAGTCTGCCGTGAAGGTCCGGACGCTGACCGTGCAGACGCAGAGCGGAGTCTCCGGCAAAACCTATGTCGCCCGGGTCGATGCGTCGAAATCCATAGTACTCACCAGCCCGCTCCCCGCGACCCTCGTGGGGATCGATGTGCGGCAGGGAGACAAGGTCAGAGAGGGCCAGGTGGTGGCGAGAGTGAAGGCCGAGAGCGCCGAAAACGCATTGGCCGCTGCGGCGGCCACACTCAGACAGGCGCGCGACGCGAACGACCGCCTGGAGTCGGTCAAGGACAACGGCAGCGTGAGCGAGGTGAAGCTCATCGAGGCGCAGACGCGGCTCGCTCAGGCGCAAGCCGCGTACAATCAGGCCCTCAAGGCAGTGGAGGATTGCTCGATCAGGGCTCCTTACGCGGGAACCGTGAGCGAAGTCTATCTCTCCGAAGGCGAGAGGGTCGTGCTGGAGAAGCCGATATTGAGGATAGTGGACGCATCCTCTCTCGAACTTGTGATAGCTGTGCCCGAGGGGGAGATGGGGGAGATGGGGATTGGCCGCAAGGCCGTCCTGACAGTGCCGGCGCTCGGAAATGCCGTGACCGGAGCGAAGCTCGTGCGCAGGGGAGTAGATGCCTCGCCGCTCTCGCACACCTATGACTGCGTGCTGCTGCCGGATGCCAAGGTCGAGGGGCTGCTGCCGGGGATGGTCGGAAAGATAGTCTTCGAGGACCCGGAAGCCGCGCAGATCGTGATTCCGGCCTCGGCAGTGCGCACAGGCGCGGACGGCCGCTATGTCTGGACGGTCGATGAGAGCGGATGCGTGCGCAAGACGAAGGTCAGTACTGGCGGTTTCTCCGGCAGGGGTGTGGTCGTCACGGAGGGGCTCTCCGAGGGAGAGCGGCTCGTGGTCGAAGGGATGTCGAAGATTTCCTCCGGGATGAAAGTGGAAGTGTTATGAGCGCGAAGGACAGGAAAGGTGCGATAGCTTCCGTCGTGAGCGGGGCGATCCGCTACAGGAGCATCGTGTATATGATTCTCGGTATGCTCATCGTACTGGGAATCTGGGGGCTGTCCGATATGGACAAGGACGAGTTCCCGACCTTCGAGCTGAAACAGGGGCTCGTGGCGGCGGTCTATCCCGGAGCTGACGTGCATCAGGTCGAGGAAGAGGTGGGGAAGCCTCTGGAGAGTCTTCTCTTCACCTTTTCGGAGGTCAGCCGCAAGGATACCAAGGTGGTTTCGAAGGACGGGATGTGCTATGTCTATGTGGATTTCACGGACAGCGGAAACAAGGACGAGGTCTGGTCTAAGATAAAGCTGAAGATAAACGCCTTCAAGCAGACCCTGCCGCCGGGAGTGCTCGCGGTGGTCGTGATGGATGATTTCAGCGCGGTGAGCACCCTGCTGATAGCGCTGGAGTCGGACGACAAGGGCTGGAGCGAGATGAAGGACTATGCGGACGCCCTCTCCGACAGGCTCCGGCTGCTGCCGCAGCTGGCGAGCGTCAAGCTGCTCGGGACGCAGAGCGAGGAGATCGCCGTGACTCTGGACGCGGACCGCCTGTCAGCCTACGGGCTTTCGCCTGCAAGTCTCGCTCTGGACTATCAGACTTCCACCCTGCAGGCTCCCGGAGGTTCGTTCTCGACCTCATACGCCGTCACTCCGGTACACGTGCCGAAGGTGGTTTCTGACGAGCGGGAACTCGCCGACAAGATAGTGCTTCACACCCCGGACGACAGGACTCTGAGGCTCGCTGACATAGCCTCGGTGGAAAGACGCTATAAGGATCCGGAATCATTCATAGCCTACAACGGGCACACCGCCCTGATACTCTCTGTGGAGATGCGTCCCGACAACAATATCGTGGCCTTCGGAAGGGATGTGGACAGGGTTCTGGAAGAGTTTATGGACGGGGCTCCCGACAGCATCGTCATCTCGCGCATAACCGACCAGCCCAAGGTCGTGGGCACGTCCGTGTGGTCTTTCCTGAGGGATCTGGTGATTTCGATGCTCGTGGTGATCGCGGTGATGCTGCTGCTCTTCCCTATGCGCTCCGCGCTCATCGCGGGTTCGGGTGTGCCGGTCTGCACGGCCGTCGCTCTGGCTCTGATGTACGCTTTCGGAATCTGCCTGAACACGGTTTCCCTGGCGGCGCTGATAGTGGTGCTGGGAATGATAGTCGATGACTCTGTCATCACTATGGACGGGTATATGGACAAGCTGGGCAGGGGGATGGGCCGGCGTGAAGCCGCAGCCGCGAGCGCCCAGGAACTCTTTATGCCGATGTTTATGGCCACGCTCGCCATCTCGCTGATGTTCTTCCCGATCCGCAATATCATCACCGGCTATCTGGGGGATTTCGTGGACACCTTCCCGTTCGTCATCGCATTCTCGCTGATGACTTCGCTGGCCTACGCCATTCTGGTGGTCCCTTCCTTCGAGGTGAGATACATCGGCAGCGCCCGTTCCACGGGCAAGGGTTTCATCGCGAAAATGCAGAACAAGATGTTCGCCGGAATGCAGAACGGCTACGAGTGGCTGCAGGACAGGTGCTTCCGCCATCCTCTGATTACCATCCTGGGAGGCTTCTGCGCCATAGGACTGGGCCTTCTGATGTTCACGCGGATCAATGTGCAGCTTATGCCTATGGCCTCGCGGCCGCAGTTTGTCGTGGAGGTCTATCTGGACCCTTCGGCAGGCCTGCAACAGACGCAGGCAGTGTCGGATTCGCTTTCGAGGATGCTGAGGCGGGATGATCGCGTAGTCTCCGTGACCGAATTCATCGGCAGCGGAACCCCGCGCTTCCACGCTACCTACGCTCCGATTCTTCCGGGCAGGAACATAGCCCAGCTCATAGTGAACACTGCTTCTGAGAAGGCCACCGAATCATTCCTTGCCGAATGGGAGGACTATTATGAGTTTTACTTCCCGGAGGCTCAGATACATTTCAAGCAGATGGCCTATCAGGTCTCCTCCTCTCCGGTGGAGGTTCTGGTGAGCGGGGATGACTATGAAACTCTCAGACCTGTGGCCGAGCAGATAAAGAGCTTTATGGAGACCGTTCCGAGCCTGAAGTGGGTTCACTCCGACGCGGACTGGGACCTCCCTTCCGTTTCGCTCGGGCTGAAGGAGGAGGAAGCGTCCCGTATGGGCGTGAACCGTTCGCTGATGAATCTCTCCCTGGCGGGGACTCTGGAGGGAATCCGGATATCTTCCATACGCGAAGGGGACGAGGAGATACCGGTGAACCTCTACGCCTCGACGCTTACGGAGGACAGCCCTTACGAGGCTCTCGGCAATACTCTCGTGCCGTCATCGCTGCCGGGACTCTCGGTTCCGGTGCGCCAGGTGGCCGATATGACTCCGCAGTGGGAACCGGAGCGGCTGTGCCGTGTGAACGGCAGGGCCTGCATAGCTGTGGGAGCCGACCTCAAATACGGCCAGAGCCAGCCCGTCCCTATGCGTGATGTCCGCCGTTTCCTGGGGACTCTGGACGTTCCCGAGGGAGTGGAGATTTCGTTCGGCGGTCTGGACAGCCTGAACGGTCAGGTGGGCCCCGAGATAGCCTTGTCGTTCTTCGCCGCCGTGATGATACTCTTCTTCTTCCTGGTCTTCCATTTCAAGAAGGTTTCACTGGCAGTGCTGACCATAATCCTCTCGTCCATATGCCTTTTCGGTGCTTTCTTCGGACTCTGGCTCTTCGGTCTGGAGTTCTCTATGACCGCAGTCCTCGGACTCATCAGTCTGGTGGGCATCATAATCCGGAACGGAATCATAATGTTCGAGTATGCCGAGGAGCTGCGCTTCGAGCACGGCGTCCCGGTGAAGGAAGCAGCGGAGGAGGCCGGCAAACGCCGTATGAGGCCTATCTTCCTGACCTCCTGCACTACCGCTCTCGGCGTGCTGCCTATGGTCATCAGCGCAGACCTGCTCTGGATGCCTATGGGAGTGGTGATCTGCTTCGGCACTCTGCTCTCGATGGTTCTCATAACTCTCATAATGCCGGTATCCTACTGGCTCATCTTCAGAGGCTCCGATTCGAAGGGCGCTGCAGAAACTGACACTGACGCTGACGCGTCCAATCCCGAAGCCTCCTCCTCGCCGGCTCTGCCGTCCGGAGAAGTCTGATTACTACTAAAGAAAAAAGACGATGATTAAAAAAATATATATGATTTCGCTGCTCGCGCTCTGCGCTTTCGCTGCTGCGGCGCAGCAGGCCCCGGACTTTTCCCCGAAGTCCGGAGCCGAAGTCCCTGGAGGGGCCGCTGCGCACCCTGGAAGCGGAAAGGCCGCTAAGTCTGCGCAAGACTCCTCTGTCGTCATCACTCTGAGCCTCGAAGAATGTCTCTCCCGCGCTGCCGCGGACAATGTCTATATGCGCAATGCCCGTCTGGATGTGAGCGCCGCCTCCCTTCAGAGGCGCGAGGCCCTCTGGGAGTATTTCCCGAGAGTCTCCGCGATGGCTGCGGGATACAAGGCCCACAAGCCCTTGGTGGAGATGTCCGCCGAGGATATTCTGGGCGAGAATGCGAAGGGGCTGATAGAGACTATGGCGCAGATGTACGGCATAAACACATCATTCTCGGGTTTCAATGACGGATATATGACAGCCGTGCAGGCCGTGCAGCCGGTATTTGCCGGAGGCCGCATCGTGAACGGGAACCGTCTCGCCGCCGTGGGGCGGGAGGCCGCGCTGCTGCGCCTCGACATTCAGAACCGCAAGACCGTCAGCGAGGTGGAGGACCTCTGGTGGCAGGTCTTCTCGCTGGAAGAGAAGCTGCACACGCTTGATTTTCAGCAGTCTATGCTGGATACTCTCTGCGCGAACCTCTCTTCCGCCGTCTCCGCGGGACTTTCGGCAGAGACAGCTGCGCTGCAGCTGGAGCTTAAGAATAACGAATTGGCCGCAGGCCGCCGAAAACTCGAAAGCGGAGTCAGGCTCGTGAAGATGAATCTGCTGAACAGCATAGGGATGGAGTACAGCGTGACGCGGGCCGGGGCTTCAGAGGAGAGTCCGTATCTGGACGATTTGAGGCTCGATGCCGCTTCGCAGCTGCCGGATAGTCCGGAAAGCTATTGGCGGGAGCCTGAGACGGTGCTTATGCAGATGGATGAAGTCCGGCTGCTCGCGCTCGGCGTGAAGGCGAAGAGGCTGGAGAAGAAGATGGCTGTGGGAGAGGCTCTGCCGCAGGTCTCCGTGGGGGTCGCGGCGGGTTATTTCGACCTGAACGACGCCGGAAAGTCGAACGCGCTCGCTTTCGCAACGGTGCAGATTCCGCTGTCGGACTGGGGAAAGACGGTACGCAAGGCGCAAAGGCTTGAGACTCAGGTGCAGAAGGCGGAGAACGAAAGGGTTTATCTTCAGCGTCAGCTGCGCCTTCAGCTGGACAAGCTCTGGCTGGACCTCACTTCGGCCTACGACCAGTGGCAGATTTCGGAGCAGGCGCTGCTGACTTCGCGCAGGCTCTATGAGGCTGCTCTGTCGAATTATGCGGCGGGTCTCGTTCCGCTTCAGGAGCTGCTCGAAGCGGAGAGTGTCCTTCGCACAGACTCTACGGAGCGCTGCGACAGGCTCATCGAGTACCGCACGGCGGTCAGGGAGTATCTTGCGCTTTAGCGGTGTCGCGCATTCCGTCATGCCCGACCTGCTCGGGCATCTCGTGTCTCGAAGGGATTGCCGGTCGTAGCCGGCAATGACGTTTTACGTCATGCCCGACGTGCTCCTCGTCATGCCCGACGTGCTCGGGCATCTCGTAAGCGAAAGCTTCAGTATTATCGCGGATTTGCAGATTATCATTATAATCTGTAATTTCGCGCCCGTTTCCGGAACCTGTCCGCAACAGCGGAGGACAGACTTCCGGGAGCGGGCGTTTAAGTAGAGGCTTATTGATATGACCACGACACTGATTGTCATCGTTTTCCTGGTGGGCTATGTGCTGATAGCCATCGAGAGCTACACTAAAATCAACAAATCCGCCATCGCCCTGCTGATGAGCGTGATCTGCTGGACTATTTACAATGTCACCTACGGGGCCACTCCGGAGTTCACCACCAGTTTCGGCGAGACCTGCGAGACTCTCTTCTTCCTGATGGGAGCTATGGCCATCGTCGAGGTCGTCGATACGAACGGCGGCTTCAATTTCGTGAAGGACAGGCTCAAGACGAAGAACAAACGCACCCTTCTGTGGCGGCTTATCTTCATCACCTTCTTCCTGTCAGCCGTCCTGGACAACCTCACCACTTCCATAGTGATGATTATGGTGCTGAACAAGCTCATCGACGGCAAGACCGACCGTCTGCTGATGTCATCGATGGTTATTCTTGCGGCGAACAGCGGCGGTGCGTTCTCCCCGATCGGAGACGTCACCACCATTATGCTCTGGGTGAAGGGCAATATCTCCTCTTTCGGAATCATCAAGGCCATAATCCTCCCTTCCATAGCGTCAGTTGTGGTTCCGGGCCTGCTCATCAGCTCCCGGCTCAAGGGCGAGGTCCTTGTTCCCGCCGCGAAGCCGGAAGATGGGAACGGCACCGTCCTGATTTCGAAAAAGGAACGGAGCATAGTGTTTTTCATCGGAGTGGGAGGTCTCATCTTCGTGCCGGTTTTCCGCCTGCTTACTGACCTGCCGCCTTTTATGGGCATTATGATGGTTCTGGGTTCCCTCTGGGTGGTCACTGAGCTTATCTTCAAGCAGAAACGTCTGAAGAAGATCGCTGCGGACGCTCTGCCCGACATCGCGAGGCTTCTGCACAAGGTGGACCTCAGCACCATCTTCTTCTTCCTCGGAATCCTGACCACGGTAGCGGCCCTTTCGCAGACGGGCGTGCTCAAGGCTTTCGGAGAGCGTCTGGACAATGCTTTCGACGGCAACCCGTATATCGTGACCGGAATCATAGGAATCTTGTCTTCCGTAGTGGACAATGTCCCTCTCGTGGCGAGCTGTATGGGTATGTATGATCTGGTTCCGGCCGGGATGGAGGATACTCTCATCTATGGGGTGGACGGCTCGTTCTGGAGCCTCCTGTCCTACTGCGCCGGAGTCGGCGGAAGTATACTCATCATAGGTTCCGCTGCCGGGGTAGTGGTGATGGGACTTCAGAAGATTTCCTTCGGCTGGTATCTTAAGAATATTTCGTGGATGGCGCTTCTCGGCTATTTTTCCGGCATCGCCGTCTATTGGCTTCAGAATCTGATATTCTGATTTTCCGTCATTGCCGGCACCGGGATGCCCGAGCAGGTCGGGCATGACGTAAAACGTCATTGCCGGGCGTAAAAAAAAGGTGACTGCAAGCGCAGTCACCTTTTTCTGTATTGAGAAACCTTCAAAGAATAACCTGCATCATCTTTTTCATTCTTTTCGGTCCAGATTCCTTTTCTCATCAGTCGTGTACCCCGGTACACTCCTTCTTCCAAAAGAAATCTATACTCGAAAATAAAAGACAAATCTGAAGCAGGTTATTCTTTTCACGTTTCTGAGCGTCAGCTCCCTATGCGGTAGCAGCCTCCACTTTCTTGAGCATAGCGAACATAATGCCGCCTGCGATTACGCAGAGAGCGAGCAGAATGGCCCAGTTAGCCCAGAGCGGAACGGCTTTCCAGAGAAGTCCCGGAACGGAACTGAGGTAGTTTCCGATGGCCGTGGCGGCGAACCAGAGACCCATCATAAGTCCCTTGTACTTAGGAGGAGCGACCTTCGAAACGAAGGAAATGCCCATAGGGGAGAGCAGAAGCTCCGCGAATGTCAGCACGAGATAGGTGCTGATAAGGTACATCGGCACCACAGGGTCAGGCGAAACCGTGCCCCCGAGCTCTGCAGGAGAAGGCTGTCCCACGGAACCGAAGATCATAATGAGGTAGCCGAGGGCCGCCACGAACATACCGAGACCGATTTTCTTAGGTGCGGACGGCTCCAGACCGTTCGGATGCTTCTCGGTCTTCCTGTTCGCGAGGGCCGCGAAGATGGCCATAGAGACAGGGGTGAGGAACACTACATAGAACGGGTTGAACTGCTGGAAGAGCTGCGGCTGGATGTCGAGAACCTCAGGCATCCCGCTGTAGATGGCGTAGGCTCCGCCCCAGAGTCCGAGGGTCACAGCCCCGCAGATCACCTTGCCGCTTGCCTTCTCCGACTGGAACGCTCCGAAGAGAGTGTAGATGGAGACGGCCATAAGGGCGAGAATCCAGATATTGAAGCCGAAGCGGGTCGCGCCGGTCGCGGTGGACTGGGTGTAGTCACGGGCGAACCAGGTGAGCGACTGACCGTTCTGGTGGAAGGCCATCCAGAAGAAGATTACCACTGCGAACACGAGGCAGAGAGCCACGACGCGCTCTCTCGTCTGCTTCGGAGTGAGCTCCTCGACCTGCACATTGGCAGCCTTGGCCTGCTTGGCATTCACGTCGGCGTGCTTGAACCAGCCGCGGCAGGCGAAGTAGATCGCGATGGAGACTATGAGGGAGACGCAGGCTACCGCGAACCCCATATTGTATGCGGAGGAAAGATGCTCGATGTAGTATGCGGAGAAGTCTCCGAGGTTCATCGCTGAAGCGTCGGCCCCCGGCATCTGGGCAGCGAGGGTGGCGAGCTTGTCGCTGTTCTCTGCGGAGATGGTGCCGTTCATAAACTGGTGGGCGAGCGCGGGGATGTCAGCCTTGTAGACGAGTCCCGCCTTGGCGAGGAACTTGTTCGTGATGGCTGTGGCCGCGGATGGTGCGAACATCGCACCGATGTTGATGGCCATATAGAAGAGGCTGAACGCGGAGTCGCGCTTTGCCGAGTAGCGGGGATCGTCGTAGAGATTTCCCACCATCACCTGGAGGTTGCCCTTGAAGAGGCCGGTTCCGATGGCGATGAGCAGCAGGGCTCCGAGCATCATAGTGACTCCCAGAGTGTTGGCTGCCGTAGGCACTGCCAGGAGCAGATACCCGAGGAACATTACGCTGATGCCGGTTACGACGCACTTGCCGTAGCCGATCTTGTCAGCCAGCCATCCGCCCACGACGGGCATAAAATAGACGGCTGCTAAGAAAATGGAATAGACTTGACTTGCCGCCGCCTGCTCCCAGCCGAACTTGGCCTGAAGGAAGAGCATAAAAATGGCAAGCATAGTGTAGTATCCGAACCGCTCTCCGGTATTTGCGAGAGCCAGTGCGAACAGACCTTTTGGTTGACCTTTAAACATAATATAATAGTTGATAATTTATGGCGTATTGAGACAAAGATATTAATATTTACGGAAAAATTCCCATTTCTCTTAAAAAATGATATGTTTATGGAGAGGGAGGTCTGAAAGCTTAACTTCGGAGATGTATCCACCGGTGCGGGGCAGATATGTCAGCAGCCCTGTTCCCCTTGGCTCCGCACGGGTATGAGAACCTGCTCTTTTTGTGAAAATTTTCACCTCAATTATTGTTTATATCCAAGCCGGGAGCTATATTTGAGCCATATTATTGTTTTTTATTAAAAGTAGTGTATTATTAAAATGAACGCAAAACAAATTCTCTTTGCGGTCTCCGCAGGTCTTATGACCCTGGCCGCCTGCCAGAAGGAAGTCACTCCTTCCGTTTCTGTCAATGAAGACAGCGCAACCGTTTCCGCTGAAGAAAACAATCTGACGATCGGCTTTGAAAGCAATGTCGCCCTTTCCCCCGTGACAGACGCTGAATGGATTGAAGCAAAAGTCGATAATGGAGCTCTCAGCATCTATGTGGAGGAAAACTACGGCGCGGAGCGTGTCGCCACCGTCAATCTCGAGTACAACTCTGTAGTGGAGGCTACGTTCACATTGACCCAGTCCGCCGGCGCGACCGACGAAATCGCTGAGGTCGAAGCCTTCTATTATGCTCATAATGACGAGTACGGTGAAGGCACCCAGAACTGGACCATATCATTCTACAACAAGAACTATATGGCTTCAAACGAAGAAGAAAGCTTCGGTAAACTGTATACTTATACATTTGACCTTATGGCGTCCGCCGAGTTCACATTCGTCAGCGGCAAATTCCCTGTCGGCACCTTTACTCTGAATCCTGTCGCTGAAGTCGGAGCCATATATGGCTCCGGCTCTCAGATTATGGACGCCTCCACCTGGTCATATATCGGCTTTGACGCTGCGACGGTGACAATCGAGTCCACAGATGTTCCCGATGAGTATGTCTTCAAAGTGAAGGGTACGACTGCAAAGATAGAGTCTTCAGAGGCCGCAAGCTTCAAGTTCACATTCAAGGCGGTCTGCGGCGACAATTCAGACTCCTTTCTCAGAAAGTACGATACGAGAGTAGCTTCCGACATCAGGAAGGATTATGATATCACTTTCGCGGAATGCTATGCTTATCTCTATGATTACGATGACAACGTCAAATTCCTTGATCTCACTTTGTCCAAGGGTGATCCCGCGATGGGTGATAACCCTGCAGAAGGCAACTTCACTTACGCAAATCTATATCTTTATGTTCCCGCGACCACGGACGACTATTCCGGAACTTATGATCTCGATCCGGACCTGACTTGCGAGCCGTTCACAATCGAATACTTTGCAAGATACTGGACGTTCTTCGGCGCATATCCCGATCCGGATGATGAGAGCTGGCTCAGGCCGCTCAATCACTCCCGTCTGTACCCTTCATCCGGCAGCATAACTCTTACGAAGCAGTCTGACGGTACATACAAGGTGGAAGGTTCATTCGAGGATGACTATACGGATGACTATCCGGACGGAAGGCACACCGTGACAATCCACGGTCAGTTCGCTATCCTCGCCGACGAATATTAACCTGCCGGCAATCAGCTCTCGGGTATAGAAATCGCGGCAATGTCATTTGCTCCCGTCCGCCCCGGGTGGTGTGCGGATGAGGCCGCGACATAAAGAATACAGACAGAATGCGTACTATGCGTATTCTGTCTGTTTTTTGAGCAAGCCTCCCCGGTGGAGGGAATCATTTTGCGAAAGAATCTGTATATTTGTTGACCGGGCGGAATCCTCCGCCGGACACCCATATTCAGCCACTTTAAAAACCGCAAATATATGCCGACCGAATCCGTCAAAACAGACTTAAAGGGTATGCAGACCGCCCTTCCCTGGTTTCCCTTGAATGCGGAATACATCGACACATACAACGACAGCGTTATGAAGTATCTCCGTGACGCTCTCGCCTCACAGTCGGATTTCTCACAGGACAGTTCGTTCAGAACTACGGCAGGCCTTGTGGATGACCGCGCCAAGCAGATAGCAAAGGAAGTGGCCGACACTCCTTTGCGGAACAGCCTGTGCAGAGAAAGGGAGAAGCAGGAGAGGGACGTTAAGGTCATCGCGGCCCAGACGCTGCTGCTTCTGCGGGAAGAAGATTCCCGCTCGCTGCAGTTCTTCCGCCTGCTGTGCTATCTGCTGGCCGTCCTCTCGCCGGCCAATGCTTCACGCCTCTGCGATCTTCTGATGCACACGCTTTCATCGGAGAGCCTGGATTCAGCCGGCTTCGATATGGATGACGTGACTCAGTTTGACGAGGCGGGATTCATCGGTGCGATGGCCGGTGCCGGAATGACCGCCGTCTCGGAAGCCGTGTGGTTCGAGGGCTGCGGCACCGTAAAGGTCAGCGGCGGCAAGGTCGGCGCGTTCGACACGAACAGGGCCCTTCTCGCCCTGAAGAACCGGTCTGCTCTCAGGCCGGCTTTCACCGTGCCTCTGGACGGACTTGACATATGGGCTTCCAAGGACGACTTGAAGAACGGGTTCAATCCGGAAAGATATATGAAGGACTGCAGGGCCGTGACCCCTTCGGAAGAGCCGGTCAAACTGAAGACCTACTCCGATGGCGATATGCTGACCGTCCGCGTCACCAGCACGAACTACGACACGATGATGGCCGAGAGTACCGACCCCGCCTATGAACGGCTGGTGCGCGAAGTGTGCATCACTGGCGGCACCTCAAATGTCCGCGGCCTTCATATGATCCACTTCGTCAATGCCTATCGCCCGGGCACGCTCATCAATGTCACATACCTTGCGGACCGGGACAGCTTCTCCATAGACGATACCGTTCTGGATTTCATATATAAGGAGTACTGGTGCGATGATGAAGACGGCCATTACAGCACGATGGACGCCATCCTGCTCTTCCCGAAATCGGGAAAGGTGATGAATACCTGGCTCACACGCGAGGGTTTCCTCGTGAGGAGCGGCTTCGAGGATATGGAGAAAGGCGCAGTGAGGTCTCTTGACATAGTGGACTACAGCAAAGAGTTAGATTTTCTCATTGCGGAAGTGAGCGACAGGGAACCGGAAGAAGGATCGTTCGATGAACTGGAAGTCAGAAGTGACTTCCTGAACTATATGCGTGAAAAGATGGAGATTATCCGTGAGCCGATGCCGGTCAGAAAGGAAGTCAGGCATCTTGACCCGCTGTCCGTGACCCTGCTCCACCGTCTCCTCGACCTTAAGGCGGATGGTCTGGAGAACTCGTCGGAACGCGGCTGCGGCTTCACCGCTGCGCAGATTCTCTCGACCATTACAGGAGATGAAGGAGATAATGCCTATTATCGCCTTCAGAGAGACTTCTTCACAAGAGTCACGGCATTTGCGCAGCATCGCTTCGATTCCGTCACGCCTATGGGAGATGACAATACCGGTTTCTTTTCCCGGATGTGCGGTGTTCTGGCTTGTTTCGGCAGCGAGGACGGCGATATCATTCTCGATGAGTCCATCCGCAGCGGGGACGAGACAGTCGCGTCCGTAGCGAAACTGGTCCAGGCATCTAACCGCTTCTCCGGCAGCGAGTCGCTCAAGCGCCTCCGCAAGGACCTGCACAGGGAAATATGCATCATACTGAAGGCGGTGGATGCCATCCCCGAAGATGAGGACGAGGACGAGTCCCGCTTCCCGTTCCCGTCGGAAGGGGAGAACGTGGAGCACAAAATGTCCTTCGTCTTCGACAACAACTCCGCCTCCGTCAACGTGACTTCTCAGTCCGCCAAGTGTCTGAAGACCGTCTGCGCCTTTATGAATCGCTATGCGGAGCAAGGTGAGGGTCATCTGTACATAGGAACGGACGAGAAGCGGCGTCTGGTCAGCGGTGTTCAGACGGACATAGACGCCCTCATTGCACTGAAGACTATAGACCCGTCAAAAGGCGATGATGCGGACGCTTATCTGCGCTTCGTTATGAATGCGGTCAAGAAGGCTTTTCCTGATGACTGTCAGTGCGTGGCTCCCGAGTGGATATGCGACGGGAAGGTGCTGGACCTTCGCGTGCGCCCGGCAAAGGACGGGGTGGTCTATTTCCACGAAGAGGCTTATTACAGGTCGGGCTCATCCAGCAGGAAGATGGACGATAGGCTCATCGAGGAGGTGTCTTCGGTGAAAGTACTCCAGAGGAACGGGCTTGAGCCGAAGATAACCGCTGTTCGCCGCGCCATCTCTATGAAGAAGTGCGTTGTCCTTGAAGGCTATGATTCCTCCAGCAGCAACACCGACAGGGACAGGAAGGTAGAGGCGTTCGCGTTCACGGACTCGTCGCGGCCTGACTCCGTCTGGGCTTGGGACTCGAAGGACAGGAAGAACAAGGTGTTCCACCTCAGGAGATGCGATGACGTGAAGGTTCTTTCCGAGAACTGGAACGCCGAGAAACAGCACGCGGTCAAGCAGCTGGATGTCTTCGGTTTCTCCGGGAACCGCAAGACGGAAGTTGATATCGACCTGCGCAGCGTCCTCGCAATGAACACCCTGGTCGACCAGCATCCGGGCGCGCGGGAGAACCTTGAAAAGACCGGCGAGACCACCTGGCGGCTGAAGACCACATTGCTGAGCGATTACTCGCTCAATGCCTTGGCGAGCTTTGTGCTTGCCAATTCGGACGATGTGGACATCAGCCGCTGCGAGATTCTGAAGAAGAAAGTTACGGAGAGGGCCGAGAAATTGATCTCGCTGCTGTGAATCCGGCGGGTAAGTTATTTTTTCGGAATCACTAAGTTCAAGAAATACGATAAATCCCCTTTTTTCTTAAAAAATGGTATATTTGTGGACGGATGGAACAAAGGCCGTCCGCCATTTACGACGATGATGAAAAGATTTTTTATTTTCTCAGCACTGCTGCTCACCGCTGCGTCCGCGCAGCTCCGTTCGCAGGATAAATCCACGGTGACAATGACTTATGCCCTGCCGCAGACAAGCCTCAGTTTCGAGGTGGAGGCGGTTAAGGAGAGCTTTTTCGCCGGACCTTACGCCAGATATGCCGAGAAGTATCTCGGAATAAAGGCGGCGGAGAAAAACTCCGTCACCTACAGGATAAGTTCAGTGAAGATGACACCCTACATCGAAGCCGACGTGAGTCGCCGCTATACGCAGACCCTGCCCTCAAGCGTCGAGGGGACTCTGCTTCAGTTCAGCGCTCAGGGTCTGATTTCGGTATCCGGGGGCAGCTTCGGCCGCGAGAGCTCCTGGAGATTCCCCGGGCAGGCGAGCGATGATTTCGCTGCGAGGGGGATAAGCGCGAACTACACCGCCGAGGAGACCACTCTCTATCAGGGGGTCAGGAGCGGCAGTTATAACCAGGTCGCGGTCTCCCAGAACGTGGTGGTGGCCAAGACACTTGAGCAGAAGGCCAAGGAGGCCGCCGATATGATTCTGAAGCTGCGCACTACGCGCATACAGATCATCACGGGTGACACGGACGCGAACTACAGCGGCGAGTCTATGGGAGCCGCCATAGAGGAAATCTCCCGTCTGGAGAAGGAATATCTCAGCCTTTTCATCGGATACAGCGTCTGCGAGACGCAGAAGAAGAACTACGAATTCGTGCCGACGGCTGATACCAGAGAACACGTTTTCGTGGCATTCCGCCTTTCAGACACCGCCGGACTTCTTCCGGCCGACGATGTCTCCGGCAAGCCGTACTTCGTGGACATAGTGTCCGAAGGGACGGAAGCCGCCCCGGGAGAGAACGCCAGAGTGAAGGGGACCGTAATATATTACAGAACACCGGCCATCTGCTCGGTGAAACTTTCTGACGGATCCGCCATCCTTCTGGAGACGAGGGTCCCGATCTGCCAGTTCGGAAACATAAACACATACACAATAAAATAACACAGTTATGTCAGTTCCAATGACTATTTTAGACCAGAAGCCGGAAGTCGTTTTCCATAACTTCTACGGCATTACGCGCATTCCGCGTCCTTCCAAGCACGAGGAAAAGATAAGAGCCTATCTGCTCGAATGGGGAAAAAACCACGGCGTCGAGACATTCACCGACGATACCGGAAATGTGATAATGAGAGTCCCTGCCACGCCGGGCTATGAGAACCGCAAGGGCGTCATCCTCCAGGGGCATATGGATATGGTTCCGCAGAAGAATGCGGACACCGTGCATAATTTCGAGACCGATCCGATAGAGACCTGGATAGACGGCGAATGGCTCAGAGCCAGAGGAACCACTCTCGGAGCCGACAACGGCCTGGGAGTCGCGATGGCTCTCGCGGTGCTCGAAAGTCCGGAGGTGAAGCACGGTCCGATAGAGGTGCTCGTCACCTATGACGAGGAGACCGGAATGACCGGTGCGCGCGCACTCAAGCCGGGCGTGCTGAAAGGTGACATACTCATAAATCTCGACTCCGAGACTGAGGGCGAGCTTTTCATCGGCTGCGCGGGCGGTCTGGATGCCACAGCTAAAGCGAAATATGAGCCGCAGGACGCTCCTAAGGAAGGCTACGTGCGCTACGAGCTGGCGGCCAAGGGTTTTCAGGGCGGACACTCCGGAATGGACATCGTGCTCTGCCGCGCTAATGCGAACAAGGCGGCCGCACGCGTGCTGCTTCCGCTCCTTCGCGACCTGGGCGTAAAACTCGCGGATTTCGAGGGCGGTACGCTTCGCAATGCGATTCCGCGCGAGGCTTTCGCGACGCTCTACGTGCCTGCCGATAAAGTCGCTGAAGCCGAGGCGAAAGTTTCTGAAACGGCCGCTGAAATCAAGACCGAGTACGCCGCCACAGACCCTCAGGCGGAATTCATCTTCAAGCCTTGCGGCTGCTGCGGAGGGGAGTGCAAGTGCGTTCCAGATGAGGCCGCTCTGAGATTCGTAAGGGCCGTCCTCGCCTGCCCGGACGGGGTGGACAGGATGAGCGACGCAATGCCTGGACTGGTCGAAACTTCGAACAATATGGCGATGGTGCGCATAGGCAAGGGCGAGTTCTCCGTCAAGTCCCTGATGCGCAGCTCCGTGGACACGGCCAAAGACTACCTCGCGCTGAAGCTGGAATCCGTATTCAAGCTCGCGGGCGCGGAGGTCGAGTTCAGCGGAGGCTATTCCGGCTGGGCGCCGAACAATGCTTCCCCTATACTCCACACTATGGTCGAGGCCTACCGCGAGCTCTTCGGCAAAGATCCTAAGGTCACGGCCATCCACGCAGGTCTGGAGTGCGGCATCCTCAGCGGCGCATATCCGCACTGGGATATGGTTTCAGTGGGACCTACCCTCCTGAGCCCTCATTCCCCTGACGAAAGGGCGAACATCCCTTCAGTACAGAAGGTGTGGGACTTCCTGCAGAAAGTTCTCGTGAATATTCCTGAAAAATAAGTGATTAAATATGAAGAAACAGTATATCATCACGGCGGCCGCGCTCCTCTGCATCTGTGCAGCGGCTCCTGCCCAGACCAAGGCCACCATCGACTTCGATTACCAGTTCACCACCATCAAGGAGAACCCTATAACTTCCGTAAAGAATCAGGCGAACAGCAGTACCTGCTGGGCATATTCCACCCTCAGCTTCGTCGAGTCCGAAATCATACGCATAAACGGCATAAAGGACGAGGCCGCCTATCCGGACCTTTCCGAGTTCTTCGTGGTATGCCATTCATATGCTGACAGGGCCGACAAATATGTCCGTCTCGACGGCAACCTCACCTTCTCCCCGGGGTCCGAGGCTGACGATGTGCTCCACGTCATCCGCGACTACGGTATGGTTCCGCAGAACGAGATGACCGGTATGAACTACGGCTATGACCTTCCCGCCCAGAACGAGGTGGACGCCGTGCTCAAGGCCTACATACAGGCAGTGGCAAAGGTCCCTAACCGCAATCGCCTCTCCACCGCCTGGAAGAGAGGTTTCCAGGCCATCCTGAACGAGTATCACGGAG
Source organism: Bacteroidia bacterium (assembly GCA_030529945.1). Taxonomy (GTDB): domain Bacteria; phylum Bacteroidota; class Bacteroidia; order Bacteroidales; family UBA932; genus Cryptobacteroides. Next base: position 26,692 of record JAUMVX010000026.1, read on the forward strand.
CATATCCGGAAAAATTCACAGTGGACGGCGTGGAATACACTCCGGAGTCTTACAGGGATGCTCTGAAATTCAATCCTGACGATTACGTCACCCTCACTTCCTTCACTCATCATCCGTTCTATACAAAGTTCGCCATCGAGATCTGCGACAACTGGCGCTGGGATATGGCATACAACGTACCTATAGACGAGTTTATCGAGGTTCTCGACAACGCCATAGACAAGGGCTACACAGCGGCCTGGGGAACTGACTGCAGCGAGCCGGGCTTCACCCGCAACGGTCTGGGCCTGCTTCTGGACACCAAGGCTATGGCGGCCGCAGGCTCCGACCAGGAGCGCTGGGTGGGCAAGTCCGAAGACGAGAAGCCTGAGCCTGTAGCTCCTATAGAGCTGGAAGGCACTCAGGAGTACCGTCAGCAGGGCTTCGACGAGAAGACCACCACCGATGACCACGGTATGCACATCTACGGTATCGCTCAGGACCAGAACGGAAAGAAGTTCTATATGGTAAAGAATTCCTGGGGCGTGTCGAGCAAATACCACGGCATCTGGTATATCTCTGAGAATTTCGTAAGGGGAAAGAGTATGGACATCCTGGTCCACAAGGACGCTCTTCCTAAGCATATCGCCAAGAAACTCGGCATAAAGTAATGTCTTTAGTCAAGCATATTCCTAATGCTGTCACCTCCTGCAACCTGCTCTGCGGCGTTCTGGGGGTGATAGCCTCTTTTCGGGGCCGTCCGGACATCGCCTTCTCGCTGATGCTCGCGGCGTCGGTCTTCGACTTCTGCGACGGACTTGCGGCCCGTGCCCTCAAGGCATATTCGGATATCGGCAAGGAACTGGATTCGCTCTGCGATATGGTGAGCTTCGGGGTGCTGCCCTCAGTGATGATGTGCAACCACCTCTACGCCTGCTTCGGCAATTCCTTCGTCAGTTTCATACCGCTGGTCCTCGCCGTATTCTCGGGTCTGCGTCTTGCCAAGTTCAATGTCGATGAGCGTCAGCACAGCAGTTTCCTGGGCCTGGCGACCCCGGCGGCGGCGCTCATCTGCGCCTCGCTCTGCGCTTTCGCCTTCGAGCGGCCGGATTCCATCATCGCCCTTGCCGCAGGCGGAAGGCTTTTCCTCCCGCTGCTTTCCGTGGTGCTTTCCGCGCTGCTGGTCAGCGAGATACCTATGTTCGCGATGAAGATCGGGACAGGCGACGGCACTCCGGCATACGTCCGTGTGGAGAGGGGGCTTTTCCTCGCCGCAGCTCTGCTTGCGCTGATCTGCGCCTTGATTTTCGGCCTCCACTGGTCGTTTGTCATCCTCGCGGCATTCATCTCCTACGTCCTCATCAATCTTATCGCCTGGCCGTTTGCGTCTCGCATACATTGATTCAGAGTGGCTTATATGCGACAGGGCGACCGAAGACGGCCGCCCTGTCGCGTATGGGGAGTTCCCGGAAGCTTATCTTTCCCGGTAAGCCTTGAGGCCGGCTTCGAGAACCTGCATAGCTTTCTCAAGCTCGGGAACTTCGAGAACGTAGGCGATGCGGATCTGCTTCAGGCCTTCGCCCGGAGTGCAGTAGAAGGAAGCCGCAGGGGTCACCATCACTGTCTGAGAATCGAGCCTGAAATCTGTCAGCATCCAGCGTGCGAAGTCCTCGGAGCTGTCCACCGGAAGCTCGGCGATGGTATAGAACGCACCTCCCGGGACAGGGGAGAATACGCCCTCCATCCTGTTCAGAGCGGCGAGGGTGAAATCGCGTCTGCGGATATACTCCTCCCGCGTGCTGTCGAAATATGACTGAGGCGCATCGAGGGCCCCGAGAGTCACGACCTGCCCGAGCACAGGCGGACAGAGCCGGGCCTGGGCGAGCTTGGTGATGGCGGCGATGACCTCGGCGTTATGCGAAACCGTGCAGCCGATGCGCGCACCGCAGAGATTGTAGCGCTTCGACACCGAATCCACCATAATCACGTTCTGTTCGAGTCCCGGTATGTTGAGGGCCGAGAAATGCGGCTCATCGCAGTAGCAGAACTCCCTGTAAACCTCGTCCGAAATCAGGAAGAGGTCGTGCCTGCGGCAGAATTCGCCTATCCGCAGCATATCCTCGCGCGAATAGACGACGCCGGTCGGGTTCCCGGGATTGCACAGAAGCACGGCTCTGGTGCGCGGAGTGCACACGGCCTCGAAGGCTTCGATGGAAGGAACCTTGAAACCGTCACGTATGTCGGTATGGACAGGCTTCACGATGATTCCGTTCTGGAAGGCGAAGGAAAAATAGTTCGTATAGTAAGGCTCTATAACGATGACCTCGTCGCCCGCGTCGCAGCAGGTCTGCACCGCGAAATCCACCGCCTCGCTTCCGGCCGTATTCACCAGAATCTCGTCCGTGCTGATCTGCACACCGATCTTCCGGTAGTATTTCTCCACCAGGGCGCGGCGCAGCTCGAGAGTGCCGGCAGAGTCTGAATACGGGAGATACTCCATATGGAAATTTCTGAGTGCGTCCACCGCGGACCGGGGAGACTTTATGTCGGGAGCCCCGATGTTCAGGTGATAGACCTTGACTCCCTCGCGCTTCGCCGCATTGGCGAACGGAGTGAGCTTGCGTATGGCCGAAGCCGGAATCTGAACGGCTTTATTCGAAAGATGTGGCATAAGAACTAATTGTGTTTTATGTGGTTAAGCTATATTTAAATAAATCTCCAATCACTTTTGTGGATTTACCTTACAAAGATATGCTCTTTTTTCGTATTTTTGTAGGATTTGTAACGTGTATTCGCGCAGATTCTGCCTCGCGCTCCGCGCCTTCACGCAAGAAATCACAGGTTATTCGGAGCGATTTCAGCCGGTGCGGCCGGTGCGGAAGTCCCCTCAGTGATACAGAGAAACAGGATGTACAGAATCAGCATCTCTCCGGAAGAGATAGAGAAATACGAACTCGCGGCTTTCCCGGGAGAGATACAGGTCATAGACAGCGAAGACGCTGCCTTCCGCTCCGCGATTTCCTTTCTGCGGCGGCAGAAGGTTCTGGGCTTCGACACCGAGACCCGTCCCGTCTTCTCGCCCGACCAGCCTCGCCACAGCGTCGCACTTCTCCAGCTTTCAGGCCCCGGAAAGGCCTTCCTATTCCGTGTGCAGAAGCTCGGGCTCCCTCAGAGTCTGCGCGACATCCTTTCGAACGGCGACATACTCAAGATAGGCGCGGCCGTGGGCGACGATGTCCGCGGCCTGCAGAGGCTGCACGATTTCGAGGCCGGGGGCTTCGTGGACCTGCAGAAGATGGTCTGGCAGTACGGCATCCGCGACAAGAGCGTGAAGAAAATGAGCGCCATCATCCTGCGCGTGCGCATTTCCAAGACCCAGCAGCTCTCGAACTGGGAGGCCGAGGTCCTTTCCGAGCCGCAGTGCCGCTATGCCGCGACCGACGCGTGGGTCTGCCGCGAGATGTACTTCCGCCTCAAGCGCTCCAAACAGCATCCGCTGACCCCCGAGCAGCTCAATCCTCAGCAGAAGGCCGCTCCGGCCGCTGACGCGTCCGGCCCGTCCAATTCTTCCACTCCGTCCGCCCAGGGCACTTCCGGCCGCAAGCGTCACAGAGGGGGACGGCGCCACCGCAAGAAGGCGGCTCTCAAGGGTTCCGGACAGACAGCCGCTCCGGCCGCTGCCGCGTCCAATCCTTCCACTCCGTCCGCCCCGGGCACTTCCGGCCGCAAACGCCGCAGAGGGGGCCGACACAGACACAGACGTCGCCGCAAGACTAAAACAACTTCTGGCAATGATCGGAATATATCTTAAAAGAGGCAGGGACGAGTCCCTGAGGCGCTTTCACCCCTGGGTGTTCTCCGGTGCCGTGGCTCGGACAGCAGGCTCTCCCGCAGAGGGGGACCTCGTGGAAGTGTATTCAGCCGAGGGCGAATTCCTGGCTGTTGGACACTATCAGGTGGGCTCCATCGCTGTGAGGATACTCTCCTTCGACCGTTCGGCCCTCGACCCCGACTTTTTCGTCCGGATGATTTCCCGTGCCTCGGACGTGCGCCGCGCCGCCGGGCTTCCTTCCGCCGAGACGGACTGCTTCAGACTTGTACACGGAGAAGGAGACAGTCTCCCCGGTCTCATAATAGACTGGTACGGAGGCGTATGCGTGATGCAGGCCCATTCCGTCGGGATGTTCAGGGCCAGAAAACAGATTTGCGCCGCCCTTCAGTCCATATTCGCCGACTCGCTCAAGGCTGTTTACGACAAGAGTTCTGGTACGGCCCCATTCAAGGCCGGCCTGGAGCTTGTGGACGGCTATCTGTATAAGTCCGAGGGCTTTACGGACGATGAGCAGACGGTGATGGAAAACGGTCACCGCTTCATCGTGGACTGGACGGGAGGCCAGAAGACAGGCTTCTTCCTCGACCAGAGGGAGAACCGGGCATCGGTCGGGCGCCTGAGCGCCGGCCGCAGGGTTCTGAACCTCTTCTGCTACACGGGCGGCTTCTCGATATACGCATTGGCCGCGGGCGCGGCATTCGTGGACTCGGTGGACAGCAGCGCTCGCGCGATGGATATGCTGGCCAGGAACGTGGAGCTGAACGGTTTTGACGCTTCGCGTCACGAGGAGCATTGCGCGGACGCGATAGAGTATCTGAAGAATTGTCCGAAAGGACGTTATGACCTCATCATCGTGGACCCGCCGGCTTTCGCGAAGCATCGGGGTGCGCTGCAGAACGCGCTGCGCGCCTACCGGAGGCTGAACGCCTGCGCGATAGACGCCGTGGCTCCGGGCGGGCTGGTCTTCACCTATTCCTGCTCGCAGGTGGTGGACAGGGACACTTTCGCGATGACCGTGTTTTCCGCTGCGGCTCAGACCGGACGCAAGGTGCGCATACTGGACCGGCTGAACCAGCCGGCAGATCATTGCGTGAATATATATCATCCTGAGGGCGAGTATCTTAAGGGTCTGCTCCTCTATGTAGAATAATTCTTATGTACAGTATCAAACTCGAACTTCCCGCAGCCTGGAAGAGCAAGCGGGAGACCTTGGACGGGGGAGTGGCGCATTTCGAGGCCTTTCTGGCGAATGACCGTCTGCAGACCGATGACGCGGAGATAGATGTCTGCGTCGGGCCGATGCCGCCCGAGACTACGGCTCAGGACGAGGCTATGGCGAATTACGTGGAGATTGTTGGCTTCGACGACGATGACCCGGAGGATATGGATCCGCTGACCGAGTGGCCGTTCCAGAACCGCAAGGCCTATGGTTTCGAGGCTCTCTGCGAGGATGATTCGCCTATGCGGGTGATGTGCGTGGAGATCCGCTCGGGAGTGCTGGTCGTGATGACTCTGATAGGGCGTACCGACAGGATTCTGGAGGACCTGGTGACTCTGGTGGAGAAGAAGCTGCGTGTGGGGAAACCTGCGGAGGGAGGGGAGTCGATATAGTGATTCCGTAAGCGGACAATAACTTTTCCATCATCCCGGAACAGCTTTCAGACCTATGCCGGATAAAGAAAAAATACGCGGTCTTTTCGATGACATCGCGCATAATTACGATGCGTTCAACCATCTTTCCTCTTTCGGCTCCGACCGCTGCTGGCGACGCCGGGCGGTGAGGCATATCGCCGATGAACGGCGGGCTTTGAGGGTGCTGGACGTCGCTACGGGGACGGCTGATTTCGCGCTTTCCATTGCTTCGAAGCTATCCCCGGGTTCGAACGTGGTCGGGGCGGACCTTTCCGAGGGGATGCTCGAAATAGGCCGTGCGAAAGTCGCGAAGGCGGGGTATGATGACGGGATTGGACGCGACAGCGGCCGCAGAGATGTCGGTATCCGGCTCATTCAGGCTGATGTGGAGGCTCTGCCTTTCGCCGACGGGAGTTTCGACAGGGTGAGCGTGGCTTTCGGAGTGCGCAATTTCGAGAATCTCGACTGCGGGCTTTCCGAGATGTGCCGGGTGCTGCGCAAGGGAGGACGGCTGGTGATTCTGGAACTCTCGTACCCGGACAGCGCTTTTCTGCTCGCGTGCTACAAGTTCTACGCTTTTACCCTGCTGCCCTGTCTGGGCAAGCTTCTGACGGGGAATCGGGCTGCGTACCGCTACCTTCCTGCCTCGATTATGAATTTCCCGAAGCCGCCTCAGTTCATTCCTCGCCTGCTCGCGGCGGGCTTCACCTCCGTGCGCGCCCGAAGCTTTACTTTCGGAGTATGTAGGATGTATGTAGCTGAGAAATAGAACTTTATTAATCCTGTCACTTTACCGCACCGTCAGGCTTTCCTATGATTTCTTTCATCCTCAGTCATCGTGTTATTTCTCCTGCCAAAGCCAGTCGTCAGCGGCTCTGTCGGAAGAGGATTTGTGGTGTTTGCCGATGTGGTGACCCAGTAAACCGGCGCCGAATATAAAGCCGGCAGTTTTCGCCGCTTCGTCAGAGTCGCCCCTGTCGGCGGGTAGGGGATAATCATTGTTCGGGTCATATGGCTTGTCGGCTGATTTTAACCCACATTGCAGCGCATAAAGCGTTAACCACCTGATTTTGAGGGTTGGCC
>JAUMVX010000073.1 GCA_030529945.1 Bacteroidia bacterium
GGATTGCCGGTCGGAGCCGGCAATGACAAAAACTCGCGCCGAGATTGCCGGTCGGTGCCGGCAATGACGAATGATGTCACGCCGGCAATGACTACCGGAGCAGCTCCATTCCTTTCAGTATGGCAGCCTCGTTCTGCGGAATGAGTCCGAGATGCCTTGCCGGCAGGGTCTTTCGCAGCGAGTCCAGAACGCTCTCGACGTTCACCAGGGGGACGGCCTTCAGCAGCCCCCCGAGCACGACCATATTGAAAGTCTTCTGCAGATTCATACTGAGTGCGGCCTCCATCGCGTCTATCCGATATACACTTATATCCTCCCGCGCCGGAGGAGAGCTGATGCCGTAGCCGTCATAAATCAAAATTCCGCCCTTCTTTATTTTCCGCTCGAACTTCTCGAGCGAAGGCTGGTTCAGCAGAACTGCGATATCGTAGGATGAAAGCACAGGAGACGCCACCGGAGCGTCACTGATGATTACGGTGACATTGGCGGTGCCGCCGCGCTGCTCCGGTCCGTAGGACGGCATCCAGCTCACCTCCCGGCCTTCCGTCATAGCCGCGTATGCGAGTATCTTTCCCAGGGACAGGACTCCCTGTCCGCCGAAGCCTGATATTATAATCTCTTGATTCATAACTGATGATGAAATAATAAGTTGGTGTTTTTTCGGGAATCACCGGCGAGTCTCACTGAACTTCCCGCCCCGTGTCCTTCAGGTCTCCCGGAGGGAAATAGCTGAACATATGCTCCCTCATCCAGAGATTAGCCTTTTCCGGACTCATCTTCCAGCCCGAGCTGCAGGCGGACACTATCTCCACCAGCGAAGCCCCTCTTCCCTGCATCGAGTAGCCGAAAGCCTTGAGTATGGCCTTCTTCGCCTTGTTTATGGCAGCGGGAGTGTCCACCGACTGCCGGGTGACATAGCAGGTCCCCTCCAGAGCCGCCGCCAGTTCGGTTATCCTGAGCGGATGGCCGTGCAGGTCCGTCTGCCTGCCCGAAGGGCAGGTCGCCGTCTTCATCCCGTAGAGCGTCGTGGGGGCCATCTGCCCTCCCGTCATACCGTAGATAGCGTTGTTTATGAAGATTATGGCGATATTGTCCGCGCGGCTGAGCGCGTGGATGGTCTCCGCCGTGCCTATGCAGGCGAGGTCTCCGTCGCCCTGATAGGTGAAGACCAGCCTGTCCGGCCAGAGTCGCTTCACCGCGCAGGCGAGCGCCGGCGCCCTGCCGTGGGCCGCCTCCTGCCAGTCCAGATCAATGTATTTGTAGGCGAAGACGGCGCAGCCGACAGGAGATATGGCTATCGTCTTCTCCGTCATCCCCATCTCCTCGACCGCCTCGCAGATGAGCTTGTGCACCACCCCGTGACTGCATCCGGGGCAGTAATGCATCGGGACATCATTCATAAGAGCGGGTTTTCCGTACACCCGCCGCCCGTGCCGTATGATATATTCTCTGTCCATATTGTTCAGGATTTGACAAGTTCACTTTCCAGTACCTCCACCACCTCGTCCGGGGTCGGGATTATGCCGCCGAGGCGGCCGAAATGACGCACAGGGATGCGCCCCTGAGCTGCGAGAGCGATATCCTCCACCATCTGTCCGGCATTGATTTCCAGAGACAGTATGCCCTTCACCCTCCGGGACAGCGCGCGGACCTCTTCCGACGGGAAGGGCCACAGGGTGACAGGCCGCAGAAGGCCCGCCCGTATGCCTTTCTCCCGAGCCGCCAGGATGCTCTTCTTCGCGATTCTCGCGGCGGAGCCGAAGGCCACGATGGCATATTCGGCGTCGTCCAGAAGATAGCTCTCGAAGCGCACCTCTTTCTCCTCGATGACCTTGTACTTGGTCTGGATCCGCCTGTTAATGACTTCCATCTCTTCAGGGCGGAGTTCCAGCGAAGTGATGATGTTGGGGCCGCGCCCCGCCGTGCGGCCGGTCGTGGCCCAGGGGCACTCCGCGATTATCTGCTCCTCGCTGCGGCGAGGCTTGAACGGCGGCAGGATAAGCTTTTCCATCATCTGTCCGATGATGCCGTCAGCCAGAATCATCGCGGGATTGCGATAGCGGAAAGACAGTTCGAAGGCCAGGTCCGTGAAGTCCGCCATCTCCTGCACGGAAGCCGGCGCGAGCACTATCAGTCGGTAGTCTCCGTGGCCGCCGCCCTTGCAGGACTGGAAATAGTCGGACTGGCTCGGCTGTATGGTCCCCAGGCCCGGTCCGCCCCTCATCACGTTCACTATCAGTCCCGGGAGTTCGGCCCCCGCCATATACGAGATGCCCTCCTGCATAAGGCTGATTCCCGGGCTTGAGGATGAGGTCATCACCCTCTTTCCGGTGCAGGCCCCGCCATAGACCATATTTATGGCGGCGAGTTCGCTCTCCGCCTGGAGTACGACCATACCTGTGGTCTCCCAGGGCTTCTCCGCGGCCAGAGTCTCGAGGATTTCCGACTGCGGAGTGATGGGGTAGCCGAAATAGCCGTCGCAGCCGCATCTGATGGCGGCGTGGGCGATGGCCTCGTTCCCCTTCATTAAAGTGGTTTCATTTCCGGACATATCCTATTCCTCCTTTATTCGATAAACGCTTATGCAGCCGTCGGGACAGACCAGCGCACAGGATGTGCATCCCGTGCAGACACCGTCCCGTGCCTCATAAGCGAAATTATAGCCTTTCCTGTTCACTTCCTTCGTGCTCAGGGCGAGCACGTCCAATGGGCAGGCGACCACACATAGGTTGCAGCCCTTGCATCTTTCCCTGTCGATGACGACAGCGCCTCTAATTTTAGCCATAAGTGTAAGATTATAAGTCCAATACTTTGCACCATCCGTACACGTCCTCCTCCAGGCCTTTCTGTATCCCGACGATTTTGTGGTACAGCTTTTCGCTGACAGGCCCGCAGCGGCGCGGGTCACCGAAGGTGTAGCGCCTGGTCAGAATCGGGCTTTCCAGATAAGGACGGTCGTCCAATATGCCGATAGGGGAGATGACCACCGCCGTGCCGCAGGAGTTCACCTCTTCGAAAGTGTCCATCTCGCTCAGCGGAATGGGTCTGACCTGCACATCCATTCCCATATCCGAGGCCACCCGGCGCAGACAGTCATTGGTGATGGACGGCAGGACGCTGTTCGAGGAAGGCGTTATGTAGCTGTTGCCCCTGATGGCGAAGAAATTCGAGGAGCCGAACTCCTCTATGGAGGTCTTGGTCGCCGAGTCGAGGAAGAGCAGCTCGTCGTACCCCGCGGCGTGGGCGGTGCTGTACGCCTTAAGGGATTGGGCGTAGTTCGCCCCGAGCTTGTATCTCCCCGAACCGAAGGCCGAGGCTCTGTCATAGTTTCTGGAGATTAAGGCCTTCTGGGTGCTGAGCCTTTCTGCACCCGAATAGGTACTCACCGGGGAGCTCATCACGATGAACATCACGTCCCGCGCCGAATGGATTCCCAGCTGGGAATTGATGCCGAAGAGGACGGGGCGGAGGTAAAGCGAGGAGGCGGCGGCCTCGTGCGGAGGGATGTGCTCGAAATTGTACTCCACGCAGCGGATGCACATCTCTATGAACAGATCCGTGCTCGGATAGGGCATATCCAGATAGCGCGCGCTGTCCGCCATCCTCGCGGCGTTCCGCTCCGGGCGGAACATCCTGACCTTGCCGTCCACGCCCTTGAAGACTTTCAGGCCTTCGAAGCAGGACTGCGAATAATGGAGGATGCCGGCGAAAGGATGAAGCTCGATCTTGAAGTCTTCACTGACGGACGGCTCCTCCCAGACTCCGTCGATGCAGTGGCTGTAAACAATGCCGTTTGTGGGGCTGTAGTTGAAGCCCAGGGTATCCCAGTCTATCATAAGCGATGGTCTTTATGGTAAGTGTGAATATGTGTCCTTCCCGCGAGAATCCTATATCCGTATTCGGCGAGGCTCTTGAGCTCATCCTCGCCCGGATACACCACCGTCGGGGCTATGAAAGAGCATTTCCGGGCTATCCTGTCCATAAGCTGTGCGTTATGGGCTATCCCGCCGGTCAGCACTATCGCGTCCACTTTCCCGTCTGCGGTAGCGGCCAGGGCTGCTATGTACTTGCAGATGTTCAGCACGAAGGCCCGCAGGAAGACACGCGCCCGAGCGTTTCCCCCGTCCGCCAGCTTCTGCACATCCATCATATTGCTGGTGCCGAAATATGCGACGGCCCCTCCGCCTCCCACGAGCCGTCTTCGGATCTGTTCCCTGGTGTATTGTCCGCTGAAACACAGGTCGATAAGCTCGAAAGGAGGGCAGCATCCGGCCCGCTCCGGGGTTATCGGCCCGTCGCCTCCGAGCCCGTGCGTCGTGTCGATTACCTTGCCGTCGCGGTGCAGCGACACTGTCACTCCGCCTCCCAGATGCGCGACGATGAGGCTGCGGTTTCTCGGCATCCGACCCCTTTCGCGGATATAGCGGCGCACCACGGCCCGCGAATTGAGAGCGTGGAAAAGAGTCTTTCTGGAAAATTCGGGTATGCCGCCCAGCTTGCACTCCTCGAGCATTTCGTCCGCCATAGGCGGATCCGCGATGTAGGCCCTGCATTGGCGGAAAGCTCCGCCGCTTTCAGCCAATGTCAATGCTCGCGCTTCGTTCACTTCCCGCGCGATGTCGTCTGCGAGGATTGCGCTCAGGTTACACGCGTGGATGCCGTCGCGGCCGCTTTCCAGCACTTCGAGCATATCCGCGTTCACTTCGTACACCCCTGTGATTACGGGAGTTATCAGCCCTCCCCGGGCCATCACGACATCGATTTCCGCCGGAGGAATCCGTTTCGAGTCCAGAAAGTCCCTTAAGGCTCTGTGGCGGAGCCTGTGCTGGTCCATCACGGTGGAGAAGTGCGCGAGTTCGTCTGCGCTGTGCTCTATCCTGCTGTGGAAGATGCACACCCCGTCCGAATAATACCCCACTTTAGTGGAAGTGGAACCGGTGTTGATGGTCAGGACATTGCCCTCGGGCCTAATGTCAACATCAGTTTCAGTGTTGTCCATTGACTTGGGAAAAGCTGTTTGCAATGCATCAGAGCGGTGCTGAAGCGATGCAGTGTATTTGCAGTTTCTCGAGTGGAGTCCGCCGGATTCCGGGCGGTGGGAGAGATGGCGGGAACTTTCTTATAATTTGGTTCTGCTTTATGCAGACCGTTTTATCATTCCCGAAACAGTCGTGTCAGTCTGGAATCCGAGATATAGGTCATCATCGGGTATCCGGGTGAGAGATATGCTATATTTCTATAGGCCGGCAGCTGTTCTTGTATAATTGTCGCAAAGGTATGTAAAAGGTTTCAGAAAAACAAGAGGTGTCATGCCCGACCTGATTTTTTGTCATGCCCGACCTGATCGGGCATCCCGTCAGAAAAGAGATTGCCGCTCGGAGTGACTGGATTTGAATGCATCGAGCACTTCTTGCATCCACGGATTGAGTTTGAACTGATTTGTCGCCATATAAAAGATTTTGCAGTAAAGACGGATTGGGCAAAGAAATCTATCGCTTGTCGTAATATTTCTATTTTGGTGATAGATTTCCACCCTTTTTCTGTCTTTTTGAAGAAAAGTTGGTATATTTAGAGGTTTTATGCGAAAAGCAGCGCTTATGGATTACGAACACCTGACATTGGAGGATATAAAATCCTGCCCTGACCCCGGAGCCGGGTTCGGGCAATATACGCTATATTGCGATGTCCGTACTGCAATGGACGAAACGCCTATAACCGGTATGGCCCGCCTCATAACTCCTTCGGAAGGTGAATCCGTTCACATCGACCTCGCCATTCCCGAAGAAGAAGAGAGCGACCTCAAGATTGAGGTGACTGCTGTATATTGCCATCGAAAAGTGAACAGTTTTGCCACCGAAAACTGAACAGGTAA
>JAUMVX010000074.1:0-193 GCA_030529945.1 Bacteroidia bacterium
TAACTGTTCAATTTTCGATGGCAATCTCTGTTCAACTTTGGGTGGCAATCAACACTGATTCTCAGCAGCATTATTGATATGCAGTCGCACCCCGTGTGGGTGCGTGGATTGAAACTTCAAGATGCTGATGAAGGCGGACACCAACATCGCGTCGCACCCCGTGTGGGTGCGTGGATTGAAACTCGGGGGCACG
>JAUMVX010000074.1:293-5771 GCA_030529945.1 Bacteroidia bacterium
GAGGTGACGGACTACGCGGTGAAGTCGCACCCCGTGTGGGTGCGTGGATTGAAACACCGTGCTTCCGGGAGGAGTGCGCGAGCTCAACGGTCGCACCCCGTGTGGGTGCGTGGATTGAAACTCCGCCGGGAGGGAGTACCCGGCCTTCGACTGCTGTCGCACCCCGTGTGGGTGCGTGGATTGAAACTCGGGGGCACGGAGGTGACGGACTACGCGGTGAAGTCGCACCCCGTGTGGGTGCGTGGATTGAAACCGGCCCAGGACGGCTATACCCTGCAGCTGCGGCGTCGCACCCCGTGTGGGTGCGTGGATTGAAACTGATGAACCGGGATTTTGGCGAATGTTTTTTGACGTCGCACCCCGTGTGGGTGCGTGGATTGAAACATCGGCACGCCACCTGTTTTCCGCAACGGGACACCTGAATTCGATTTGAAATCAGCCCTACTCACTTTAGAGATTCCTAGAAATTACTTTCCATAAGCTTCGTTCTCAGCAAAGGCACGGGAAAGTTCGAAAAAGCCGTGGAGGATAAATCGTTATGAATTAGCCACTTAAATGGTAGTTCTCCCCCCTATTATGACCGGGAGGTATGTATAGCATCTTATTGATTGCTAGTCGGTTATCCTCCACGCCTTTCTCCCTCTTATCTCCTGTTCTCAACGCGGAGCCGGCCGCAGAAGAGGAATATGGTCACGGAATCTGCCCTTCGGGGGCTACGTAGGTGCATCGACCGCTATGCAACGCCGATTACGCCGGAACAAGTAATCTTTGATTTTTGGCTAAAAATCTACATATTTGCCATATGAACGCCAAAGAACTTATGCGCGAAGCCGTAAGGCTTTCTGTGGAAAACGTCGCTGACGGCGGCGGTCCCTTCGGAGCGGTCATAGCGCGCGACGGAAAAATCATCGCGACCGGCACCAATAGAGTCACTTCCGACAATGACCCTACGGCTCACGCGGAGGTCAGCGCCATTCGTAACGCCGCCCGCGCCCTCGGCACTTTCTACTTGAGCGGCTGCGAAATCTACACCTCCTGCGAACCCTGTCCGATGTGCCTCGGAGCCATCTATTGGGCGCGTCTGAAGAGAATCCACTACGCCTGCACCAAGACCGACGCGGCAGAGTACGGCTTCGATGACTCGTTCATCTACGACGAGCTCGCACTCCCCCGCTCCGAGCGGCATCTCCCCTCCGACACCCTGCTTCGCGATGAAGCCCTCGCCGCCTTCGATGCCTGGCGCACGAAGGAAGACAAGATCAAGTATTAAGTGCTGTTTTATGACAGCGATTAAACCACACAGAGATGACACAGCCAAGACTGGTGGATATTATGGGAAATAACTGCTGCTATCCGCAGTGAACGGCACTTTTGGTTCAGCGAGTCACTGTTCGCTGCGTGAGCGGAACTTCTCGCGGACGGCCTGGCGGCGGGCCTCGTGCCGGTCGGCGGCGGCCTTCTCCCGCTGCGCCTTCTTCTCGGCCTTGGCAGCCTCGCGCTGCTGCCTGCTGTCCTGCGTCAGGCTTTCCAGCACCTCGGGCGTGAACATATCGTCGAACATCGCATCGATCTCGGCCTCGATTTCCTCTCCCTGCTTCTCCAGTTCGGTTTCCGCAAGATACTCGTCCATCCTGCCGAGCTCCTCGCCGGAGAGCATATCATCCCCCTCCTCCGCAGTCAGCGCATTGTCCGCATTCACGCTGTCCGTCCTCAGACTGAGCGCCGCTGAAGAAGTCTCGCGCAGCGCGATGTCCACACCCCTGCGGAAAATGTCCTTGATGGAAGAAGCGAGATTTATCTGAATGTCATTTATCTGCGAGGTATAGACCGGCAGCTTCGTGCTCTTGTACTTCGCCTTGCAGAGCTGATAGCTCCAGTCGGCGAAATTACCCTTCAGATTCACGCCGAACTTGAACGGCAGAGGCGACTTGATTACCGAAACGTGATAGCGGAAATTAGTGTCGAACTTCTGCAATCCGTTCAGACCCAGAGTATAGCGGTCCACGCTCAGAATGAACGGGAAGATTTCCAGCTGGTTGTTCGATATGATGCCGTTTATGGACATCTCGTCGATGCGGCTCACCCTGGTGTCCTTGAACATCAGCAGCTTCGCCAGCCTGCGCAGCGACTTGGTGTCCTCCAGCTCCAGACTCTGCCCGCTGAGCTTCACCACACCGTTCAGCGTCGGCAGCAGCACGTTCATATTCGTGTCCAGCTGCGTAGTCGCAGCCAATTCGCAGTTCAGCAGCCCCCGGAAAGAGCTGAGCATCGGCACGAGACTGTCGACGGCCGGGAGGACCTCGATGACCCTTTCCGCCGTTATGTCCTTGAGACCCAGATTAAAGCCGGCCGTGATGTCCTTCTTCGTCCTCGTGGAATAGAATCCTTCGAAAGAGACATCGCCGTAGGCGGACGTAGCCATCGTGTTCGTGAGCTGGATGCAGCGTTCGCGCACCGCCACATCCGTACTGAGCCGTCCGATGGAGAAATAGGAGTAGTTCAGACTGTCCACCTGAAGCTTCACGTCGGCATTCAGATTCGCCGGCACCACGAAAAGCGAATATTCCAGCTGCGCCCGCGCATTTTCGAGCGTGTCCGTTATGAAGCTCTCATCGTCCTCCGCGAGAGTGAAAGTGGAGCCCGCAAGCTCGCCTCCCGCGTAGGAAGCCGCAATCAGCTCGTTCAGATTCAGCCGCTTGGAGTAAATTTCAGCATCGAGCGAAAGCGGAGCCGTCCGGCCCATAAGGACCGGCCGCAGGCCGGTCAATCTCGCATTGACCCCCAGTTGAGAACTGCCGGAGATCAGCTGCAGGCGTGAGATGTCCAGACGGTCGTCATCGAGGGTGAGCTGAAGAGCGTTTATACGGTTGCGCAGAGGCAGCAGAGGCGTAACAAGATTGGCCGCGCCGACAGATATGGAGGCGGCGGGCCGCCAATTCTTCAGCAGAGCTGTGATGGTCTCGCCGAGGTCTATGCTGATGTCGTGCAGACGGAACTCCTTTTCGGAGAGGAAGTCTGGCGTTCCGAGCATCGCGAGGAGAGAGTCGCGGCCGGCGGCAGGGTGCAGCCTGCGCAGAGAGTCGAGCATCTCGCGCCTGCGGAGCATTTCGGGAGCGGGCTGTCTTCTGGAAGGACGGTTTCGGCTTCGCACTACGGCGGAGGCGTCGAGGTTCAGGTCCTGGAGGGTCGCGCGGCCGAGGGACGGGATGTTTATGTAGCCGGCGGCGTTCCCGCTCGTGAAGGAGTAACGCGGGCTCAGGCTGTCAGCGTTCTGTACTTTACTGAATGTCAATTCATTGACACTATTGCGGAGCGCAAGGGTCACGGAGTCTGAGCTGAGCATATTCAGGCTTTCCAGCTCGAGGGTGGCGCGAAGAGGCGGGAGTTTTCCGCCGCTGCTGTGAATATCGCCTTCGTTGCGGGCTCTGAGGGAAAGGCCGCCGCCCTTCAAGTAGGTGTCGGGAGCGGAAAAGCGCAGGCTGTCCACTGATGCGGAGAGAAGCGCTCCCCTGTCAGTGGCTTCGAGCTGCAGCTCGGGGCTGGTGACGATGGCGTAGAGTCCGCTGTCGGGCATAGCGAGCATAAGATTGTCGCTGTACAGGCGGCCCGTGAGGGAGCTTTCGGAGAAACGGTAGAGGTTCAGCTGCGAGAGTCTGGCCTTGCCGTCGAGCTCCAGGTCCACGTCTCCGGAGGCGAGGATGCCCGAGTTTTCGGGCAGGAAACGCAGCAGGTCCGCGAATTCGGTGCAGAAGAAGGCTGTGACATCGAAGAGGGGGTCTTCGCCGAGCAGGTCTTCGGCGCTGCCGGCCATCAGAAGGTCCATTCCCGTGAAGGACAGGCAGAAGTCGTTCACCGCGGCATCCAGCTTTCCATCAGCTCCGAGTCTGGCGTCCAAGTCCAGATCGAATTCTCCGTCGTCTATGAGTTCGGCATAGCTGAAGGAGGAAGACGGCACTTCGAGATGAAGATCGACTTCAGGGAATTCTCCGGTTCCCGGCACATACCAGCCGTCGGCTGTTATGTTCAGCGAGACTGAGGCGTCCGTTTTCAGTTCTTTAGCGGCGGCGGCGAAATTCTCTCCGTAATCGGAGAGCAGAACGCCCAGAGGGCAGTCCTTGATGCCGGCATTCAGGTTCACGCGGAGGCTGTCGCCCTTTATCGTGAAGTCCCCGGCGGCTTCCAGCGGAAGCGAAGCGAATCTGGTGTCCAGACCGAGGAGTTCGACTCGCAGGCCGTCGTCACCGGATTCCGGGAAACCAAGTTCCATATCGAGTTCTATCGGGATTCTCAGGCGGCCGAAGGCCTGGGTGAAGAGCATCGTCTCTGCGGACAGTTTCAGGTCCAGGTGGTCCTTATGTTCGAAAAGTTCGAGGTGGCTGAACGAGGCCGCGAGGGTGTCAGCCGGCATACGGCCTGTGAGGTGCAGCTCGTCGAGAGTAAGGCTCAGCCTTTCGCGCCGCGAGCGCTCCTTGCCGAAGTTATGGAGCAGGTCATCCTCGATCACACCCTTGAAACTCAGCGAATTCAGGCCTATGAAGGCGTAGAGGGTGTCGCTCTGGTCCGTGTACACTATGCGTGGGCGGTCCTCGACGGAGAGCCTGTCGATGGAGACTGTGGGCATAGCGCCGCCGGACTTGTCGGCCGGGGACGGGGCGAGGAAGCTGAGGATGTGCCAGTTAGCGGCGGTGGAGTCGTAGCTGTGCGCGTAGAGCCGAAGGCCCGATAAATTCACCGATGGCAGATGGTATTCGTCTCTGAGCAGCGCGAAAGGATTGATACTGAAGCTGAGCTGCGGGAGGACGGCGAGGGTGTCCTTTTCCGCTCCCCTTCCCGCGTGCAGCAACAATCCGTCTATCCCGAGGCTGTCATAGCGGCTGAATCTGTCGTGGGGATAAGTCAGTACGAGGTCTTCGATGCTTAACCGCAGATGCGGGAAAGAACTGAGAAGACTGCCGGTAATCTTTCCGAGACGGATTTCCCCGTCCACGAACTGCGGAGCGTACTTCATCGCCATAGGGGTGAGCACCCTCGGGCTGAGCACGATCTGCACCGCCGCGAAGATTATTATCACCGCCGCCACCAGAGCGCCGAAAAGCCTTTTTACTATTTTGCCTTTACGCATTACCGCCGCCAAGTATTCCGGAACCACCCGAGCAAGAGGCCGCCGCCTCCGGTGTCAGGAAGGGATTCCATTCAGCACCTCTCGATTTTCAACAGGCAAATATAAGCTTTTCTCCGGAACTTCGGAACACCCGGGGCTTCGGGGACGGACAAGAGATTACGGGCTCCATATTATACGTCATTGCCTGCACCTTTTCCTGTCATTGCAGGCTCCTTTTCCTGTCATTGCCGGCCCTGCCTCTCTCCCTCATTGCCGACACGACATTTCTCGTCATTGCCGGCACCGACCGGCAATCCCTTTCTGCAACGAGATGCCCGAGCACGTCGGGCATGACGGAGTAAGTCGGGCAAGACGGA
>JAUMVX010000027.1 GCA_030529945.1 Bacteroidia bacterium
TTATGTTCAGGCTATGTAAAGTCTTTGGGTAGCCTTCCACGGAAGTTTGCAGGTGGGCCGTAATTCCGACTAATTACCAACTTGTTTTTTCATCATCAACGGCCACGGAAAAACGTTTTACCTTGTCCCTTCGATGTATAAAAGTACATCGAAGGCCACGTTTTTGCCCATTTTCGTAGCCTTCGATGCACTAAGATTTTTGGGGGAATTACTAAGGAGTCCCTAAGTTATTCATCATCACTAAACCTTCTCCATCAGGGAGAAAATCCTTTCGCGGACTTCCTCGATGGAGCCTGTGCCGTCCGCCTCGCGGTATTTGCCGGCTTTCCTGTAGTAGTCGACGAGCGGCTCGGTCTGGCGATGGTAGGTGTCTATCCGGTTTCGGATGGTGTCGGGATCGGCGTCATCGGCGCGGCCCTCGATGGCGGCCCTATGCGCGATGCGCTCGAAGATTATCTCGTCCGGAATCATTATGCTGAGAGTGGCGGTAACTTCTTCGCCCTTGCGCGAAAGGATTCCGTCGAGCGCTTCAGCCTGTGCAAGAGTGCGCGGGAAGCCGTCCAGAAGGAAGCCGTCCACGTCCTTGACGCTGTCGAACTCGGACTCTATCATACCCTCGACCACCTCATCCGGGACAAGTGAACCCGCCTCGATGAGAGCCTTGGCCTTCAGGCCGAGTTCGCTGCCGGCGCTGATTTCCTTGCGCAGCAGCGCGCCTGTGGAGATGTGGCGGAGGCGGTATTTTTCCGCCAGCGCTGCGGCCTGGGTGCCCTTTCCAGCTCCCGGAGGCCCGAAAAGAATGTAATATTTCATACTGTGACAGTGGTTAAACTCAGTCCGTTACCGCGTAGATGTCCGGAAGGTTGCGTCCCAGCTCGTTGTAGTCGAGTCCGTAGCCCACGATGAACTTGTTGGGAATCTTCTTTCCGATGTAGTCGATCTTGTAGTCCATCTTGTAGACATCCGGCTTGAGGAGCATAGTGCAGATCCTGACATCCTTCGCCCCCTTGTTCAGGAGATGCTCGCGCAGAGCCATCAGCGTGTTTCCCGTGTCCACGATGTCCTCCATAAGGATGACGGTGCGTCCCGTCACGTCGGAGGTGAGGCCGAGAGGAATCAGAACCGTACCGGTACTTGTGGTGCCCTGATAGGAGCTGACCTTGATGGAAACGAGTTCTGCGGGGAAGTTCACTCTTTTCATTAGAGCGGCCGTGAACATAATGGCTCCGTTAAGTACGCAGAGGAATACGGGGACTTCCCCACAATCCTTGAAATCTGCGATAAGCTGTTCGGCAACGCCGTCGATGACTTTCTCTATCTCCTCATTAGAAAGATACTTGCGGAAAGTCTTGTCGCAAACGGTAATCGTATCGTTCATTTTATGCGGTATTTAAAGAAGCGCAAATTTAGCAATTTTTATCATTACACGTCACGTAGTGATTCCTAAAAAAACGAACGCAATCCGCAGCTTTTTTTACACGTTGTAAAAAAACATATCGCCGATGTCGCTTTTATATCTTTCCTGAATGAATACACCTTTTTTCATCCTACCTTGGCGGCGAAACTTATTCGCTATGGAAAACCTGATTCTGTTTCTCGCCCTCGGGGCGTTACTGTCTTCATCTCCGGGCCGCTCCCACAGACCCGACTGTGAGAGTGAGATGCTTGTTCCGACTCCGGATTCCTCCCACGTGCCCGGTTTCGAGAGTGCTGTCCTGTTTCTTACCGGGGCAAGCTCTATGGAGGAGCTTCACGAATCGGAAGTGGAACGCTATGAGAGGCTCGCCGCTTCGCCTCTGCCTCTGAACACCGCCTCAGCCTCACGTCTGAAATCCAGCGGGCTGTTCTCGGCCTACCAGATTGCCGTACTGCTGGATGCGAGGCAGAGTGGAGGCCCCATTCTGTCCCTGAGTGAACTCGCGCTGCTCGATGGTTTCTCGGAGGCTTTCGCACGTGCGCTCGGAAAATTCATAAGCCTCGATACCGACATTGGCAGCGTCTTCGGAAAGAAAAAGGCTGTGCAGCAGAGTCTCACGCTCGGCGGGACACTCAAGGAAGCGGGAGGAGCGAATGCCGTCAGCTGGCGCTTCAAGTATCTCTGCTCGAAGGACGGACGCTGGGAGGCGGGCCTCCGGAACCATTCCGCCGGTCTTGCGTTTTACGGCCGCCGCCATCTCTCCAAACTCATTCTGGGCGATTTCAATGCCCGTTTCGGCCAGGGGCTTGCGATGTGGAGCGGCTTTTCACTGAGCGGGCTTTCGGCGACCGTGTCCCGAAATCCGACAGGCCTTTCTCCCTCGCATTCCAGCAGCTCCGATTATTCGCTTCGCGGCGCAGCTGCGGAGTGGACTTTCAGCCGGCGGGCGCGTCTGTGTGCAGCTGCTTTCGTCCGGAACGGGAAAGCGGTGCCGGTGGGGAATTTCTCGCGCAGCTCCCCGAAAGGGGAGTGGGGCGTAACAATTCTCGGCACGGGGCTGATATCGACGGACCTGCGCCGCTCCGCCGGGAAGTTTGACTTTTTCTGCGAGGCCGGATATGATTTCCGAGCCATCCGCCGGGATGCCGACGCGGCCTCCGGGTCAGCCAACTCAGACTCTCCGAACGCCACCACGGCTTTCCGGAGCATCTCTTTCCCATCTCCGTCGCTCCTCGCCGGCATAGTCTGGAATCCTCGCTACGCTACATCCGTCTCGCTGCTTCTGCGGCATTATCCCTCGGATTTCGCCGGAACCTATTCAGGTTCAGTGCGTTCCTCTACTAAGGTCAGAGACGAGACCGGCCTGATTCTGTCGCTTCGCAGCAGCTCCCTGACACTCGCCGCAGAAGCCCTCAGGCGGCCGGAGTCAGGTTATTCGCAGTGCCGGCTCCTCGCCCTGTACACTCCGGCCTCCGAGGGGCCCTGGGGCTGCTCACTGCGTCTTGCCCAGCGTCTGCGGGCAGAGCTGAACTCCGCCTCTTCCGAAGATACCGGCGGCGGAAACTCTTTCTCAAGCCTTTTCGGCTCCGGCGGCTCCCTGCGCAGCGATCTTCGCGCCGACCTCTCGTACGCGCCGAACGCTTTTTCTCTGGCACTTCGTGCCAATGCCTTGCTCTACAGGGCCCCGGCCTGGCTGGGCTATTCGGAGCTTGCGTACAGGGGAAGCGGCGGGAGGCTGAAATGCTCCGCCTTCGCACGATTCACGGCCTTCAATGTGAGAAATTGGGATGACCGCATATACGCCTATGAGCACGATGCCCGGGGATATTTTACCGTCCCTGCCTATTATGGCCGGGGCTACGCACTTTCCTTCTATGCCACTCTGAAATACAGGCCTTTCTTCCGGGGCGTGAGCCTGAGCCTGCGCTGCTCCTATCTACGGCGCAGTGTGGGCGGTGTTCCTGTCCCGGACACCCTCACTCTCCGCCTCCAGACAGCGGTCGATTTATGAAACAGTTATTGGCCGCCTGTCGCGGCCGCAGGCTACCTCGGGTGGATGCGGGACTCCCGGCGATGCGGAGTTGCTACCTCGGGTGGATGTAGAGCACCTGGCCGATGCTGAGCTTGTCGCTGCGCAGGCCGTTCCACTTTTTGATCTGTGCCACGCTCACGTGGTACTTGCGGGCGATCTTGCCCAGATAGTCCCCGCTTTTCACGCGGTACACTATCCTGTTCGCGGTTCCCTCCCTGACCTCCTTCATCACCTTCTCGCTCAGCAACTCCGAGGCCCGGTGCGCATAGAGGGTGTCCTCCCGCTCGATGAATGTGCCGGAGTAGTTATACGGAAGCCTCAGGACGCAGTCTCCGCTGTTCCCCGGGATGATGCTGTTCATATACTCAGGATTCAGATTCTTCAGAGTCTGGGTCGGAACTCCGACGATCTCGCTTATCTGATTGAAGTGCAAGTTCTTGTGTATGAGGAAAGTATCGCAGGCCGCCGGCAGCGAGCACTCGTCCGGGACCAGACCGTACTCGCGGTAATAGGTCATCGCGTACATAGCCCCCACGAACGCCGGCATATAGCCTCTGGTCTCGCGCGGGAGGTAAGGATAGATGGACCAGAAATCCTTCTTGCCGCCGCTGCGGCGTATGGCCTTGTTCACATTCCCGGCTCCGCAGTTATAGGAGGAAATGGCGAGCGCCCAGTCCCCGAAGATCCGGTAGGCGTCGGACAGATAGCGCGCCGCTGCGTCCGTCGCCTTCTCCACATCCATCCTCTCGTCCACGAACGAATTGATTTTCAGACCGTAGTTGCGCGCCGTCGAATAGATGAACTGCCACGGACCCCTCGCTCCGGCCCGCGAGTATGCGGTCGGATTCAGAGCCGACTCCACGACGGCCATATACTTCAGCTCCAGCGGCAGACCGTACTTCGCGAAAACCTCCTCGAAGATGGGGAAATAGTAGGTGCTCAGCCCCAGAATCGCCGACATCTTCTTCGGCATCTTCTCGGAATACAGCACCATATAGCTTTTCACCGTTTCGTTGAACGGCAGCGTGATGTACGAATTCATCTTCGTCAGCCGCGCGACGAGCACCGAGTCCGGCACATCCGTAGAGAAGCGCACGGAATCCATATCATAGCTCTCCGTCTCCGCGTCCTCCCGCATCCTGCGCTGCAGATACCAGATGCTCAGCAGACTGTCAGTGGAAACCTCGGGCCGCTCCTTCGCGACCACAACCTCCTCGTCCTCATACACTTCCATCATCTCCGCCGCGAGCGAGTCGAAGCGGGCCAGCTGCAGCCGGCAGCTGTCCAATTCTCTTCTGAGCGAGTCCGCCAGCATTTTCAGCCGCTCGTTCTCCTGAAGAGCGCGGCGGCGTGCGCCCAAAGTCTGAGCCTGCACCGCCGTACACAGCGACAGGCTGAGGAGAGAGGCCGCGAAAAGTGTTATGAATTTTCTCATCAGAATCTGATTCCCAGGCTCAGCCCCACTGCGGACGGAGCCGCGGACTGCAGTGCGAAAGCCGTGTCGGGGGTTATTACCGAAGGACTTATCCTCATACTCAGGTCATCGTTCACTTCGAAGTCCTGCATAAACGCGAACACGTTGGCATCCACCGCCTGCAGGAGATAGAACGCAGCGAGAGCGAGGATGGAGTAGTCCCTGTATCGTCTGTAGATGTCCCTGTAATAGACGGCCGTCTCCGAAGTGATGCCTCCGCTGTAGCCGCTGTCCGGGTCTGAAATCTCACGGTAGATGCGCTTGTACCTCTTGTAGTTCATCTGGTACAGGTTCAGATAATGGGCCGAGCCTATCAGGCAGCCCCAATAGACGGGAATCTTCCAGTATTCCCCGTTATAGGCCTGCCCGAGTCCCGGGCAGAGCACCGAATAGAGGGCTGCCTTGCCCGGATGATGTGGGTTGTCGGTAGGGTAGTTCACGACTCCGTCCATCAGAGTCCCCCAATACACCAGTCCCGCCGCGGCGAAGCACCAGTTGCTGACTTTCGGCCTGTCCCATACGGTGCGGTTCAGAACGCCTCCGGCCACGGTGGCCGCCAGTCCTCCGTATATGACCGGCAGCTTCCAATACTGCCGTTCGTAGATCTGCTGCGATCCTATCATCATCACGGAGCCCGCGAAAAGGGTACCCGGCTTCAGCTCCCGCTTATGGCCCATCCCCGCGAAGAATTCCTTGAAGGAGAAAAGGTTTTCAGTGGAGTCGTCCGGAGAGACATCCCCGGAAGAGCCGAAGCCGTTCGAGAAGGCCTCGGTCTTGAACTGTCCCCGCAGCGGAGCGGCGGCGAGCGCCAGAAGCAGCAGGGCAGCGGCTATGAACTTCGGAAACTTCATCACAGTCCGGCTTTCTCCATCGCCTCGATAAATCTGCGTACCTCGGCGTCGGAGTTGAACTTCACGGTCATACTGCCTTTCCCGGAAGCGCTGCGCTTGAGGGAAATCCTGTCTCCGAAATATTTTCCGATATGTTCGAGCATCTTGTAATACTCGTCCGGAAGTTTCTGTGCATCACCGTTTTCCTTCTTGTCTCCGGAAGCGGAACGGGTCTTCAGTCTCTCCTCAAGCTGGCGTACGGAGAGGTCCTCTCTGATGACCAGGTCGCAGAGCTGCTGCTGCAGCACCGGATCCTCCACTCCCAGGATGACCTTCGCGTGTCCCACGCTCAGCAGCCCCACCTTGAGGTCGTGCTGCACCTTGTCCGGAAGCTTGAGCAGGCGGAGGCTGTTCGTGATGGAGGCTCTCTTCTTGCCGACGCGGAGCGCCATCTGCTCCTGAGTCAGGTCGCACTCGTCGATGAGCCTCTGATAGCTCAGCGCGGTCTCGATGGGATCGAGATTCTCCCTCTGGATATTCTCCACTATCGCCATCTCGAGCATCCCCTGCTTCGAGGCGCTGCGGATATAAGCCGGAATCATATCCATCCCCGCGATGCGGCAAGCCCTGTAGCGGCGCTCTCCGCTGATGATCTGATACTTGCCGTCGTCGGTCTTGCGCACCGTGATCGGCTGTATGAGTCCGAGGCTGCGTATGGACGCAGCCAATTCTTCCAGAGCCTCGTTGTCGAAGCTCATACGCGGCTGGAAAGGATTCGGACTGATGAGGTCCGCCGGAATCCGCACTATGTCGGCGCTTTCCGAGACGGTCTCCGACTTGCGTTCTCCCACTATTTCCTTATTGACGTAGCCTACCGGCTTGCGCAGCCTGTCTATGTCGGCCGCTTCGCCGAGCAGTGCGCTGAGGCCCTTTCCCAGGCCTCTGGGTTCTCTGTTCGCCATATCAGTTCTGCTGCTGTTCGTTCCGGTCGCGGACTTCCTTCGCCAGGCTCAGGTAGTTCGACGCGCCATTGCTCATTATGTCATAGAGGATGATGGGCTTCCCGTGGGACGGAGCCTCGCTGAGCCTGATGTTCCTCTGGATTATCGTTTTGAATACCATATCCTTGAAGTGTTCGCGGAGCTCGTTCACCACCTGGGTGTGGACTTTCGTGCGCCCGTCGAACATCGTCACTACGAAACCCTCGACAGTAAGCGCTGGGTTAGCTCCGTACTGGACCAGACGTATGGTCTGGAGGAGCTTCCCGAGGCCTTCGAGGGCGAAGAACTCCGGCTGGACGGGTATGAGTACCGAGTCCGCGGCCGTGAGCGAATTCACGGTCACGAGCCCCAGGGAAGGGGAGCAGTCTATGATGATGTAGTCGTAACTGTCCCGGACGGGGGCGAGAGCCTTTTTAAGCAGCTGCTCCTTGTCCGGAGAGTCGAGCATCTCTATCTCCACGCCCACGAGGTTTATATGGGAGGGAATCATATGGAGATTGTCGATCTCGGTCTGGATGAGGGCGTCCTCCACAGGCAGCGTTCCGATCATAACTTCGTAGAGTGTCCTCTTCTCGTCGCCGTCCGGAGAGAAATTCAGCCCGGAAGTGGTGTTCGCCTGAGGGTCGGCGTCCACGATGAGCACTTTCTTCTCGAGCACCGCAAGGGACGCGGCCAGATTAATGGCGGTCGTGGTCTTTCCCACTCCGCCTTTCTGGTTCGCTATAGCTATAATCTTTCCCATAACAATTTCGGTATAGAAACGCAAAGCTACGAAAATTATTCCATATTTCCTTTTTCCCTCCGGCGCGGGCCGACTATTTTTTCTTTGTCCGCGACAAAAGTGTGAAAGTCCGGAAGAAATGTATAACTTTGTCCTCCGTGCATTGGCCGCAGCTGCGGCCGGCTTATCGAAAACGGCATCTCGGATGAATTTGGGAAACACCACCTGGTACATAATCGTGAACCCGCACGCGGGTTCGGGCAAGACCATCCACGAGTGGGAAGTGGCCGAGAAGAAACTTGCCGCCTGCTCAGTCCCTTACGTGTCGGTCTTCACGGACCACAAGTATCACGCGGAAGAATTGGCCTACAAGGCCGCCGGAAAGGGATTCCGGCGCTTTCTCGCCGTGGGCGGGGACGGCTCCGTGCACGAGACGCTCAGCGGTATGATGCGCTGGAGCGGGGAGAACGGGGTGCCGAGCGAGGAGTTCACGCTGGGCGTGATTCCCATAGGCTCGGGAAACGACTGGATCAAGTCTCTGAACGTTCCGCACGACACCGAGAAGGTCGTGCAGCTGCTCGCTCGGGAGTCCTTCACCCGGCAGGACGTCATCAAGGTGACGGCGGCGGGAGGCAGGGTCTGCACTATGGCGAACATCGGCGGGACGGGCTTCGACTCGCACGTCTGCGCACGGGTGAACACCCAGAAGGAGGCCGGACACAGAAGCGCCAGGATATATGTGAACGCGCTTTTTCATACCATACTGAATCTCAAACGTTTCCGTGCCGAGATAGTTTGCGACGGCAAGACGCTCTACAGCGGTCCGTGCTACTCCATAGCCTTCGGCAACGGCCGTTACAGCGGCGGCGGTATGAAGCAGACCTGCGACGCGCTCATAGACGACGGACTGATAGACATAATGGTGGTTCCGGTAGTCTCGGTATTCGCCATATTGAAGGAAGTCCGCCGCGTGTTCGACGGGACCACCAGCAGCTCGTCCAGAATCATCTATTCCCGGGCCAGGGAGATTCACGTGGCCCCGCTCGACGCGAGATCCTCGGACATAGTGGAGATGGACGGCGAGATAGTGGGCAATCTTCCGCTCGTCCTCGAAGCGACGGGGCAGCAGGTGGGCGTGGTCTGCGGACGCGCCAAGTGAGGTGCTGTCCCCGGCCTTTCGCCCGACCGGAGAGGGGCTTTGCGGACGTGGGCGCTTCGTAACGATTTAGGCTCGGGACTTTTTCTTTTTATATCATAAAAGGCATATCTTTGCGGCGGAATTCAACATCCGCTTCTATGAAAAAGTATTTGATATCTGCTTTGGCTCTCGGTCTTGCCGTTTCCTGCGGCAACCCGGCTAAGGAGCCTGTACAGTCTCTTCTCAGCGAGTATGCGACTGTGGAAATCGGGAAAGAGAATACCCCTCTGCTTCAGGGTATCAGTGACAACGGCCGCGAGGTCCTTAATCTCTATCGTTTTGCAGCCATCGAGGCGGGCAATATCTATTGGCAGCAGGCATTCGGCGACAAGACGGCCCTCGACGCTCTCGAGGACGGTCCGGTAAAGCAGTATGCCTATATAAATTACGGTCCTTGGGACAGGCTGACCGGCAAGTCCTTCATCGAAGGCTACGGCGTTCGTCCGGCAGGACTCCGCTTCTATCCTGAGGATATGACTGCGGAGGAGTTCGAGACGTTCTCCGATCCGCTGAAGAACAGCCCGTACACCCTTATCCGCAGAGCCGAGGACGGTTCCCTGAAGTGCGTGTGGTATCACGAGGCGTATAAGGAGAGCATAGACAAGATCGGCAACTACCTCAGGGCGGCCGCCGACATCACCATCGTTCCGGGCGTGAAGGAATACCTGCTCGCCAAGGCCGCAGCCCTCGCCGGCGACGATTATCTCGAGAGCGACGGCAAGTGGCTTGAAATGGACAGCAAGATGGATCTGGTTCTCGGACCGGGCGAGGCGAAGGATGACTTTCTCTACGGCATCAAGCGCTCGTATGAGGCTTATGTGGTTCTGAAGGACGTAGAGCGCAGCGACGCGGTCAAGGCGTTCAGCGAAACTCTCGCCGGAACTGAAGCCGCCGAAAGCTTCGCGCTGAACGACATCTCCGTATGCGACGCTCTCTACTACGCGGGAGCCGCGGACGCGGGCATCAAGGACATAGCCATAAATCTGCCGCAGGAATCCGCTGCGGCGGCCGGCAAGAGTGCGCGCACCCTGCTGATGCAGAATGTGATAATGGCCAAGTTCAATACCATACTCAAGCCTCTGGCGACCCTTCTTCTGAGCGATGAGGACAAGGTGCACGTCAGCGACGAGGCCTTCTTCTGGATCACCGCTTTCCGCGAGCTTTCCCACCCGCTCTCGGCGGTGCGCTCTTCCGAAGGCGGCGCCGAGCCGCTCGGCAATCTCGCAGCTGTCATAGAGGATGCCAGAGCTGACGCGATGGGCGCGGACCTCGCGATAAATTCCATCGGCAATTACCGCACCCGCACCGTCGTGACTCCTGAGGATGCCGTGGCCACTTTCGTGGCCAATCTCGTCCGCTCCAGCCGTTTCGGCGATGAGGTGACGGGCCGCGCAGCCCTTCTGTGCTATAACTATCTGCTCGCGGAAGGCGGCTTCGCGCTTCATCCGGACAGCCGTTACTATATCGACTACGAAGCAGCCAAATCTGCAATCAGCGCCCTGTCAGTCAAGCTCACCAAGATCCAGTCCGCAGGCTCGTACGCTGAGGCCGAGGCTTTCGTGAATGAATATTCCGCAGTAGGCTCCGATCTCCAGGACGCTTATATGTATCTCAGAACAGATCATATCCCTGTCGACATAGCCTTCAAGTTCGTATGGTAAGCGGGGTCGCAAACTCGATTCTTCTATTTTCGCTGGTCATAGCTTCCGGGCTTTGGCTGGCGAAATTCAAGATAAAGGGAATCTCCATCGGAACCACCTGGATACTGTTCGTCGGTATCCTCGTCAGCCATTTCGGCTTCCGCCCGGATGCCGACGTGACTTCCTTTATGAAGGATTTCGGTCTGATTCTCTTCGTCTTCTCCATAGGTATGCAGGTGGGCCCCGGCTTCTTCACTTCCTTCAAGAAAGGGGGCGTGAAGCTGAATATAATGGCCACCGGCATCATACTGCTTTCGGTGATCACCACCATCGCGATTTCGCTCATAACCGGCGAGGACCTCAAGACTATGGTCGGCGTGATGTCCGGAGCCGTGACGAACACCCCCGGATTGGGCGCAGCCCAGCAGACTCTGTCGGACGTGATGATCGCTCAGGGCTCCGATCCTGCGGCGGCGGCTGCGGAGAGTTCCAAATTGGCCTCGGCCTACGCCGTGGCCTATCCGCTGGGAGTCATCGGAGTGCTCTTTCTGCTCATCTTCTTCAGGGCTGTCTTCAAGGTGGACCTCGAGAAGGAGCAGGCTCAGCTGGACTCCGAGTCCTCCGAAACTGCGGAGGCTGCGCGCAGAATGCACTGCGAGGTGGCGAATCCTGCCGTCTTCGGCCGCACTCTGGGTCACGTGCTCGCGGGGGAGAACATTTCCATCGTGGTCTCCAGGATGCTCAGGGACGGGGTGATGTCCATTCCGAATTCGGACACGGTGCTCAAGAAAGGCGACAAGCTCCTGATAGTCACTTCGCAGAAGGAGGTGGACAGGATACGCATCATTTTCGGCGACGAGATTCCGATGCATTACAATGACTGGCTCAGTATGCAGAGCGAGCTTTTCACCCAGAAGATGGTGGTGACCCGCTCGGAGATTACCGGAAAGAGAATAAAGGACCTGAAGCTCCGCGAGAAATACGGGGTTTCTGTTTCCAGAGTGGTCCGTGCCGGGCTGGATCTGGTGGCGAGGGCCGACCTGATTCTCCAGGTGGGGGATTCGCTGAAGCTCGTGGGTCCCAAGTCCAGTATGGGGGATGTGGCGAAGATCATAGGCAACAAGCCCGCGAGTCTCACTCATCCTAATCTGGTGCCGATTTTCGCCGGCATTGCTCTGGGTATCCTGCTGGGTTCCGTCCCTATCCGCTTCCCGGACATCCCGCAGCCCATAAAGCTCGGTATGGCGGCGGGTCCGCTCATCGTGGCGATTCTGCTCAGCCATTTCGGCCCGAAATGGAAGATCACCACATATACCACCTTCAGCGCCAATATGATGCTCCGCGAGATCGGCATTTCGTTCTTCCTCGCGGCGGTAGGTTTCGGTGCGGGCGAGTCCTTCGTGAGTTCGCTCCTTGCGGGCGGTTTCTGGTGGATTCTCTACGGAGCCATCATAACCATAGTTCCTCTGCTGATAGCCGGTCTGGTCGGACGGCTGGTCTTCAAGCTGAATTTCTATCAGCTCTGCGGTCTGATTTCCGGCAGCACGACTAATCCTCCGGTGCTGGCCTTTGCCCAGGGAGCGTACGGGACAGATTATACCTCGCTTAATTACGCGACAGTATATCCGCTCTCTATGTTCCTCCGCGTGCTGGCCGCGCAGCTGATGGTGCTGTTCGCTATGACATAAAATCATATCTCTGAAGAACTTATGGAACTTGTCATACGTGATGCCCGGCCGGAGGACGCCGGATTCATCGCCCGGACGGTGCTTGAAGGCGTCGGATATGCCGCTTTCGCCCCGTCGGCCGCTGGTGTGCCTGTGGAGCTGAGCGCCGGCACTATCCCTCTTTCCTCCGCCGTGGATGTCTTCACGGGCATCTGCGGCCGGGAGGATACCTTGTATTCATACAGGAGGACACGTGTAGCCTGTGTGGGCGATGTGCCGGTCGGTGCGCTGGTGTCCTATCCCGGCGAGGAGAACGCCGCTCTGCGCATTTTCACCTGGAGGCTGCTGAATGACGACTATTCGGAAGGGGATACGGAAGCGGAGTGCGAGCCGGGGGAGTATTACCTGGACAGTCTCGCAGTCCATCCGGATTTCCGGGGGCAGGTTTTCGACTGTCAGGGTTCCCTGGGGAAGGCGGGGCATCTTCTGATGATGGACGGGATACGCTGCGGTCAGGCCCGGGGCTTCAGCCTCACGAGCCTCATCGCAGCCGCGGATTCTCCGAGGCTTCAGCATTACTATACGCAGCTCGGCTTCCGTCCTGTCCGCGAAATCCTCTTCTTCGGGCACCCTTACGTCCGTATGGTCCGCTGACGCTCCCGGCCGGGTTGTTATACCCGACTTGCGTGCGTCTTGCCCGACCTGCTCGGGCATCCCGTTCCTCGAAGGGATTGCCGGTCGGTGCCGGCAATGACGAGAAAAACCCGGCAATGACGCGAATGACCTGCGTGCGTCATGCCCGACTTGCTCGGGCATCCCGTTCCTCGAAGGGATTGCCGGTCGGTGCCGGCAATGACGAGAAAAAGGGCAGGGATTGCCGGTCGGTGCCGGCAATGACGGATAAATAAAAGAAGAGTGTCTGGAAGTTCTGAACTTCCAGACACTCTTTTTCATTAAGCCCCTAAGGGCTATGCGGTGCGGACGAGACTCGAACTCGCGACCTTCGGCGTGACAGGCCGACATTCTAACCAGCTGAACTACCGCACCGGATCATTTCAACTGTCGTTTTTTTCAAACGCGGATGCAAAGATAGGCAGTTTTTCCTATACTGCAAATTTTTTTTGACTTTTTTGCATCCGCCCCCGCCGGCTATTTCTCGAATCTCTTTTCCTTAGATCTCACTATCTTTTCTTTCATCGCATCGACGCAGTCGGTTACGGCCTCTTCGAAAGTCTTGGCATTCCTTTCTATCACAAGGTCTTCACCCGGAATGTGGAACTGGAGCTTCACGTTTTTGTTGTCAGGCTCCTGGAGCAGGGAGAGGGTGACGTCGGCAACCTCTGTCCCGTCATAGAATTTGGCGATTTTCGATACTTTCTTGTTCACGTAGTCGATGAGTTTCTGATCTGCGTCGAACTTCAGGCTTTTAATCTTTATCTCCATAATTACCTCCGTTTTTTGCCCTTGGGTGGGCGTGATTATAAACATTTTTCAGTTTCTCGATGGAGTTGTGCGTGTAGACCTGCGTAGCCGCGAGAGAGGAGTGTCCCAGCAGTTCCTTTATGGAATTCAGGTCCGCCCCGTCGTCGAGCAGCTCTGTCGCCAGAGTGTGTCTCAGAACGTGCGGTGACTTCTTTCCGCTTATGCCTTCGACCGCTCCCAGTTCCTCCTTTATCACTCTGTCGATGAATACAGGATAGAGCCTTTCTCCCTTAAGCGTCCGCAGCAGAGGGCTTTCTGCCGTCCTTGCGCTGCCCGCCATCGTGTCAACTGCGTGTAAATATAGTAAAATTTCTTTAATCAGACCATCCGTCATAGGAATTTCTCGCATCTTGTCGCCCTTGCCGTGCACTTTTATGACCTTTCTCCCGAAATCCACCGATCCTTCATTCAGTGAGATGAGTTCACTGCGGCGCATCCCCGTAGAGTAGAGCAGGAGCACGATGAGACGGTGCAGGCGTCTGGTATATAGCTCATTGGCCGTCTTGCGGCCGGCGGGACCTTCTCCCAGGTTCCGCAGAAGCTCGAGGTTCTCTTCGCTCGCCCAGCTGCGAGTCTGCTCGAAATAGCTGTCCAGTGCGTCTTCTCTGAAGATGCCGGGCAGACGTTTGCGCGTTTTCGGGCGGGGGGTCAGGCGGACGGGGTTGCTGCTCAGCACGCCCTCCTTCATCAGAAAGCGGCAGTAGCCGCTGAGAACCGACAGATGCAGATTCACTGTACGGGCCCCGAGTTTCTCCTCGTCCAGCAGGTGTACTTCGTAATTGCGCACGGCGGTAGCGTTGAGGCTTTCCGCGTAGGCTTGCGGGGCGGACGGCACCTCGCCTGACGGCTCCGTGCAATGCCGCTGCATAATGGACGGCTCCGCACCGGACACCTGCGCGGTGGACGGCTCTGCGCCTGGCCATCCGGGGCCGAAGGTGTAGCGCTCGAAACGCTCCAGCGCGTCAGCGTAGATCTCGATGGTGCGCTGCGAGTATCTTCTGACCGAAGTCAGATATGCTATGTATCTTTCCTTAAAAACCGACATAAAATGCTCTTTTGCTCGTCTATTCGGTCTGAATTCATTTGCTCATCCCTCGTGTGCCCCGGCACACTCCTTCTTCATAAACAAATTAATCCACAAAAATCCTTCACTAAAACTTACCAACTTATTTTTTCATCATCACTAAATGGAAATCAAGGGCATTCCACGTCATGCCCGACCTTGCCTTCCACGTCATGCCCGACCTTGATCGGGCATCCCGTGTCTCGAAAGGATTGCCGGTCGAGCCGGCAATGACGACCGCTGCTCATGCCCGACCTTGACTTCCACGTTATGCCCGACCCTAAGGATGTCCCGTTTTATTGATTCGGATCAGTCATATCCTCTTCGGCAACACCGGATCTTCATCGCGAATGCCGATGAATCTCAGCAGTTCGCGGATGTCAGATGGTTAGAACTGAGGCTCTTGCGCCCTGATTGCGGACAACCTGAGAGTCTCGTCTTCTTCCCGGCTTTTCAGCAGAGCGTCGCTGCACTTTCTCCAGGCGCAGGTCAGGGCAATCCTGCGATGTGCGCCGCAGTGAGGACAGGCGCAGCTCATATCGACCCTTCCGGACAGCGGAGAACCATTGTAGGCATAAGCATATAAGCGTTCCCCGCACTCGCATTCGGTGCCGAACAAATCTCCGTTTGACAGCGAATTCCGGAGAACGGTGCCTATATGATAGGGCGGGGAAGCAATGGAAAACGCGCCGCCGGGGAGGGCGTAGGTCATATCCAGCCCGACGGGGATGAAATAGAAGCGGTCGATATCCTTCCACTTGCCGAAACTGGCAAGCAGCCTGTCGGCGTACTTGAGATAAAGACGAAGCGTTTCGCGGTCCTCACCCTGAGGAACGCCGAGGCCCGCTGACGGGGCTGAGAAAAGGTCTTGTGCCATAAGCAACAGATGATTTTTGATTGAACAATCCGCATCCTCTTGCCACCGTGGCATCTGTCTGCTCGGTTGGCGGCCCTTTCGGGTTCTCTTGATGCTTGATGCAAAGATAAAAAACTTTTTCGTAATTTTGCACGGATATGGCAAAAGCTTCCGTCAATATCGACGCGCTCTCGCGTCAGCTTATCGAGCAGGCCCGCAGGGGCGAGTTCAGCAGTGTTTATCTCCTGATGGGCGACGAACCCTACTATCCGGATCTGGTCTGCGACGCCATCATCGAAAGCTGCATCCCCGAGGAGGAGAAGGACTTCAACGAAACCGTCTGCTACGGCTCCGATGTGGATGCCGATGCTGTCGTGTCTGCCGCCAGACGCTATCCTATGATGGCGGAGAGGCAGCTGGTCGTGCTGAAGGAAGCGCAGCTGATGAAGGATATCGAGAAGCTTCAGTACTACTGCGCACAGCCGCTCGACTCCACGGTGTTCGTGGTCCTGCTTCATCGCGCCTCGGTGGACAAGCGCAAGGCGTTCTACAAGAGCGTGCAGAAAACGGGCGTAGTGCTCGAGTCGCCGCAGCTTCGCGACTACGAGATAAGCGAATGGATCATAAGGCATTTCGCGGAGAGAGGAGTGAAGATAGACCCCCGCGCCGCCGCCCTTATGGGAGAATCCGTCGGCACGGACCTCTGCGCCATCGCCGTGGAAGCGGACAAGATGCTGAAGAATCTTCCCGAGGGAGCTTCCGCAGTGTCGGTGGAGGATGTCGAGCGCAATGTCGGCGTGAGCCGCCAATTCAGCATATTCGAGCTGACGAAAGCACTTTCATTGCACGACGCCGCAGGTGCCGTGCGCATAGCGACCTATGTCGGCTCGGGCGCGAAGTTCGCGATGCCTCAGGCTACGGCCGCGCTTTTCACGCACTTCTACCGCATCCTGCGCTACGGCGCGCTGCTCGCGCAGCATCGCAATCCTTCGCCGGAGGACAAGGCCAGGGTGCTCGCGGGCGTGAATCCTTATTTCTACAGGGAGTACGACACGGCGGTGCGGAACTACCCGCTTCCGCGCTGTATGAGAGTCATCTCGCTGCTGCGCGAGTACGATTACCGGGGCAAGGGCGGCGACGGCGGAGATGTGGACGGAGGGCAGATGCTGCTGGAACTGGTGGTGAAGATATTGAATGTATAGAGAAACAATATAACTTGACAGATTATGGCATTGATCGAATGTAAGGAAGTCTGTAAGAATTTCGGCGAGAAAGTGGCTCTCGACCACGTCTCACTGGACATTCCGCAGGGGAAGATTTTCGGTCTCCTCGGCCCGAACGGAGCCGGAAAGACCACTCTTATCCGCATCATTAACCGCATCACCATCCCCGGGAGCGGTGAAATCATCTTCGACGGCCGTCCCATCACGCAGCGCGATGTGGAGAAAATCGGCTATATGCCTGAGGAGCGCGGACTGTACCGCAAGATGGCGGTCGGCGACCAGGTGATGTATCTCGCGCAGCTCAAGGGTATGAGCGCCCGCGACGCGCGCCGCGAGCTCAAGCTCTGGTTCGAGCGCTTCGGCATCCAGGACTGGTGGAAGAAGAAGGTGGAGGAGCTCTCCAAGGGTATGGCCCAGAAGCTCCAGTTCATCACCACAGTGGTGCACAAGCCGTCCCTGCTGATTCTGGACGAACCTTTCTCGGGCTTCGATCCGGTGAATGCGGAAGTCATCAGAAAGGAAATCCTGCGCCTGCGCGACGAGGGGGCGACCATCGTGCTCTCCACTCATAATATGGAGTCGGTGGAGGAGCTTTGCGACGAGATAGCCCTCATAAACCGCTCGCGTCTCGTGATCACGGGAGGCGTGGAGCAGATCCGCCGCGACTACGGGAACAACAACGTCGAGCTGGTCTATACCGACGCGGACGGTCGGCACACCGAGGTGCTCCCGAGGAGCATCGACGGCACATCCACCCTCTCCTCGTTCATCAGCAGGGGAGTGGAGATAAATTCCTACCGGGAGCTTATGCCCCGGATGAACGACATTTTCATAAAACTCGTAACAGAAGGCAGATAGGAGGACCGCAATATGAATCTGAACATCATAAACATCATCATAAAACGCGAGTACCTTAACCGCGTGAAGAAGAAGTCGTTTCTTCTCATAACCTTCCTCGGCCCGATTTTCTTC
Source organism: Bacteroidia bacterium (assembly GCA_030529945.1). Classification (GTDB taxonomy): domain Bacteria; phylum Bacteroidota; class Bacteroidia; order Bacteroidales; family UBA932; genus Cryptobacteroides. Next base: position 17,577 of record JAUMVX010000027.1, read on the forward strand.
GCGGCGATGTGCATCCTCCCCACCCTCATTATGGTGCTCACCAAGGAGGAGTCGAAGAAAGTCGCCGTCTGCGACGGCTCCGGAATCGTTCTGCCTTACCTCGAGGACAGGGAGAACATCTTCTTCACGGACTGCAGCGGAATTCCGCTGGATTCCCTGAAGAACGGGATGAAGGAGCTTGGCTATGACGTGGTGCTGGGCATTTCCCCTCTCGACTCAGTGAACCGGACGGTATACGCCGAAAGCTTCTCGGCCAAGCCTCTCGGAATGGAGATGAGCGGGTACATAAACGACTGCATAAACGAGGCGGTGGAGAATTACCGCATCGCCTCCTACGGCATAGAGAATCTCGCCGAGATTATGGCGGGAGTGAAGTCGGACGTGCGCCTGCAGTCCTTCACCATCGACGAGAGCGGCAAGGAGCAGATCTCCGCCTCCGAAGTCTATATGATGGTCTCGATGGTTCTGGGCATAATCATCTATATGTTCATCGCCCTCTTCGGGGCTATGGTGATGAGCAGCGTCATCGAGGAGAAGTCCTCCCGCGTGGTGGAAGTCCTCGTCTCCTCCGTAAAGGCCACTGAACTTATGTTCGGCAAGATTCTGGGCATAGCGCTCGTGGCCCTCACGCAGTTCCTGCTCTGGGTGGTTCTGACCGCCGCCATAGTCGGCATAGTCGGAGGCGCGATGGGTACGGAGTTCCTGAGCTCGGCCGGGGACAGTACGGAAATGATGAGTATGATGTCCGACCCGACTACCGCCGGAGCAGTCGAGGCTATGCAGAGCAGCGGCGCATCCACCGTCCTCTCGACCCTCGCGGGCCTGAATTACGGACAGATACTCATAGCCTTCGTCCTCTTCTTCATCTTCGGCTATCTGCTCTATGCTTCGCTCTTCGCGGCCATAGGCTCCGCCGTCGAAAGCGAGGGCGACACGCAGCAGCTCCAGCTCCCCGCCACGATTCCTCTGCTCATCGCCTTCTTCATCTCCCTCTACGCTTTCCGCGCCCCCGACAGCTCCGTGGTGTTCTGGGGTTCGATGATACCGTTCACTTCACCTATAGTGATGCTCGCGCGTATCCCGTTCGGCGTGCCGATGTGGGAGCTTGCGCTCAGCCTCCTGCTGCTCATCCTCACCTTCGTCGCCTGCGCCTGGGCGTCGGCGAAAATCTACAAGGTGGGAATCCTGATGTACGGCAAGAAATCTACATTTAAAGACCTTTGGAAGTGGCTAAAACAGAATTAAATATGAGAAAAATATCAGTTCTTTTCGCTCTTGCGTGCCTTCTCTGCGCGAGCCTTGGTGCACAGGAGATAAAGTGGAAGAAAGTGCCCGTGCGCGGCGAACTTACCGGGGTCGCCGCTCCCACGGCGACCAATGTCACTGAAGCTCTCGGGACTCTGAAGGGCAGAACCTACATCGCGCCTTCCGGCAGACGTTTCCGCCGCGGCTCCTCCGCCGCCGCAGCCCGCCTTATGCTGGAGGCCCAGCCGCCGATGTCGAAGGTGAAGGAGGTGATAGGCTATTGTCCGGGCGGGATGGTCGAGAAGAAGCCCGAAAGCGCCCTTTCGAATTTCCTCGTGGACGCGCTTATGGCCAAGACCGCAGAGCTAACCGGCCACAGGGTGGACATAGGACTGATGAATTTCGGAGGCATACGCGTGGATATGCCGGAGGGGGACGTCACGGTGGATGACATAATGTCGATGGTCCCGTTCCGCAACCATCTCTGCTACGTGGCCCTGAAGGGTTCCGACGTGAAGTACCTCTTCGAGAATCTGGCCCGGGGGTCTATGCAGGTCGTGGGAGGCGTGCAGCTCACCGTGCATAAGCATCAGCTGGTCGACCTGAAGGTCGGCGGAGAGCCGGTGGACGATGAGCGGATCTACGGCCTCGCGACCATAGACTTCCTTCTGGACGGGGGAGACCGCATCTTCGCGGCGCGAAACGCCGTCGAGCTGGTCCAGACGGATATGCTCATCTACGATATGGTTCTGGAGCATATCCGCAATCTCACAGCCGAGGGCAAGAATATAGAATATCATACAGACGGGAGGGTTAAGAAGATATGAAACGCATATTTATAATCGCGCTCTGCGCGCTTGCGCTCTGCTGCTTCAGCGCCTCGGCGCAGAAACTGGTCATAGTACACACGAACGATACCCACAGCCATCTCGATCCGCTCCGTGACGGACGCGGAGGAGTGGTGGAACGCGCCGCCATTCTGGACAGTCTGCGCGGCGAATACGGCCGCCGCAGGGTTCTGCTGCTTCACGCGGGGGATTTTAACCAGGGCACTTCCTATTTCACCATTCTGAACGGGGATCTGGAGGTCTCTCTGGTGAACGCCCTCGGCTATGACTGCATCACTCTCGGTAATCACGAGTTCGACAACGGCATCGAGGACCTCGCCCGCCGTCTGCGTTCGGTGAAGTGCCCTGTGGTGTGCTGCAATTATGATTTCTCTCCTTTCGAGCTGGGCAGATACGTGAGTCCCTATACCATAGTGCGCAGAGGAGGAATGAAGATCGGCATCGTGGGAGCTCTCTGCGACATCTCGTCCGTAGTGGCCCGCAGCATCGCCGACCGCATCCCTTCGCTGGACACCGTGACGGAGGTCAACAGATGGGCCTCATACCTGAAGGGCGAGAAACGCTGCGATATGGTGATTCTGCTTTCGCATCTGGGCTTCGACGGGCCCGGGAGCGATGTGGAGATCTGCGGAAAGCTGCACGGGGTGGACCTCATCGTGGGCGGCCATTCGCACACCGACCTTGACGATATCGTCTGGAAGACTGATGCGGACGGCAGGAACGTAGGCATCATAACCGACGGCGAGTGGGGGCTGAATCTGGGGATGATGGAGATCTATTGATCGAAGAAGGGGCGGCCGATCCGGCCGCCCCTTTCTTCGTTAGAGGATGTTCATAGACTGCTCGCGTATCTTTTCGAGCTCGTCTTTCATACGGACCACGCATTTCTGGATGGATGCGTGGTTCGCTTTGCTTCCGGTCGTGTTTATCTCGCGGCCCATCTCCTGGATTATGAATCCGAGTTTCTTCCCCGGGTACTCCTCGCCGTCGATGGTGTCCATAAAGTACTTGCAGTGCTGGCGCAGACGGACTTTCTCCTCGTTTATGTCCAGCTTCTCCACATAATAGACCAGCTCCTGCTCGAAGCGCTCCCTGTCCGGGCGTGCGCCGAGTTCGGCGACGGCTTTCAGCAGCTTTTCCTTCACCGCCGCGATGCGCTCGGCCTCGTAGCTCTCCACCTCGTCTTCCAGTTCGAGAATCTTCGCGACCCTCGCCGTCACATCCCTGTAGAGGGCCTCTCCCTCCTTCTGACGATATTCGCATATGCGCTGCAGAGCTTCGTCTATAGCCGCTGAGACCAGCGGCCAATTCTCCTCCGTAATCACGTCAGACTTTTTCGTGTCTATGACGTCAGGCATACGGAGGACGGTGTCCAGAAGGAGGTCGGGATTGGACGCGGAGCGTCCGCCCATCTTCTGCGCGAGCGAGAGGATCTTCTCGCAGTAGCTCAGCGCGAGCTCCTCGTTTATCGCTCTCGCGGAGTCGGCTGCGTTCGGCTCCCAGGTGATGAACATATCGATGCTGCCCCTGTGCAGGCTGTCCGCGATGCGCTTGCGCACTTCCATCTCCCTCTCTTTCGGGAGGAACGGGCTCTTTATGTTTATGTCGGAATTCTTGCCGTTCACGGAGCGGAATTCTATCACGAGCTTTCCGCTTTCCAGTATGGCTTCGGACTTGCCGTAGCCGGTCATTGAAAGGATCATATGAGTGACGATAGGTTTTTCGGCGGCAAAGATACTCATTTATGGGAAAAAAGTGCTACTTTTGCCTTTCGTGTCAGGCCGCGCCTGCATTTGAACTGTCATACTTATGGAAGAAAACGAAAAGAAACTGAATTTCCTCGAGGAGATTATCGAGGACGATCTTAAAAGCGGAAAATGCGCGAGCATACTGACCCGCTTCCCTCCGGAACCGAATGGCTATCTTCATCTGGGACACGCGAAGAGCCTCTGCATCAACTTCGGTCTCGCGCAGAAATACGGCGGCAAGACGAATCTCCGCTACGATGACACGAATCCCGTAAAGGAAGACACCGAGTATGTTGACGCCATTAAGGAGGATATCAGCTGGCTGGGCTTCAGCTGGGATAAGGAACTTTATGCCTCCGACTATTTCGACCAGCTTTACGAGTGGGCCGAGCAGCTGATCGAGAGGGGATTGGCCTATGTGGACGACCAGACGCAGGAGCAGATGCGGGAGAACCGGGGCACGGTGGAGGTTCCGGGCACCGACAGTCCGTGGCGTGGGCGCACTCCGGAGGAGAATCTCCGTCTTTTCCGCGAGATGAGGGACGGAAAGTATGCCGACGGCGAGAAGGTTCTGAGGGCGAAGATCGATATGGCCCATCCGAATATGCTCTTCCGCGACCCGATACTCTACAGGATCAAGCACGCGTCCCATCACCGTACCGGTGACAAGTGGTGCATCTACCCGATGTACGACTACACCCACGGGCAGTGCGACTCCATCGAGCATATCACGCATTCCATCTGTACTCTCGAGTTCGACGTGCACCGTCCTCTGTATGACTGGTTCATAAAGACTCTGGACATTTTCCCGAGCCATCAGTACGAGTTCGCGCGTCTGAATCTCACCTATACGCTGATGTCGAAGCGCAAGCTTCTCGAGCTCGTCCAGAAGGGCTATGTGGCCGGCTGGGACGACCCGCGTATGCCTACGCTCTGCGGTGTCCGCCGCAGGGGTTACACTCCTGAGGCCCTGAAGATGTTCTGCGAGAAGATAGGGGTGAGCAAGCGCGACCAGCTTATGGATATCCAGCTTCTGGAATGGTGCGTGCGTCAGGACCTTAACGCCCGTGCGAACCGCTATATGGTGGTGGGGGAGGACCCGATAAAGGTCGTTCTGACCAATTATCCGGAGGGACAGGTGGAGTGGTTCGACTGTCCGCTGAATCCGGCGGAGCCCGAGGGCGCGTCCCGCAGGGTTCCGTTCAGCCGCGAGCTGTACATCGACCGAGCCGACTTTATGGAGGACGCTCCTAAGAAGTATTTCCGTCTGAAGCCGGAAGGCGAGGTCCGTCTGAAATATACCTATATAATAAAGTGTGAGGAGGTCGTGAAGGATGCGGAGGGCAAGGTCGTCGAACTCCACTGCACCTATGATCCTTCGACCCGTCCGGGCGGAGGGGAGTGGCGCTCCGTGAAGGGTACCATCCACTGGGCTTCCGTGCCTCACTGCAGGGAAGTGGAGCTGCGAAATTACGACCGCCTGTTCACGCTCGCCGATATGAGCCAGGTTCCCGAGGACAGGGATTACAAGGATTTCCTGAATCCGGAGTCTCTCGTGGTTTCGAAGGGCTACGCAGAGCCGGCGCTGCTCGATGATGCGGGAACTCTCGCCGTGCAGTTCGAGCGCATAGGCTACTATTTCCGCGACAAGGACAGCACTCCGGACCGCGTGATCTTCAACAAGACCACCGCGCTGAAGGACTCCTACAAGGTGGAATAACGCCGCAACGCTGAAGACCCCCTTCATCTGTTCGGCAAGACCGCTCTGAAGGACTCCCACAAGGTGGAATAACGACGCAAGAGGGACGCGGCCGGAGCGGTCGCGTCCCTCTGGTTTTTTGCCCGGCGGCTTATTTCCTATAGCCGCATTTCGGGCATACGCCCTTGTCGTTCAGCGCGATGCCGCAGAGCGGACAGCGGTCGATGCGCCCGTGCTCGGTCTCGAACTTGGCGGAGGCTGTGTTGTCGCCGCTGCGGAAGGTCAGCTTGACGATGTTCAGCTTGTCCTTGAGCAGACTGTGGACAATCTTTATCATACCCTCCACCGTCATAGTCTCCTTGGTGACCACAAGGCGGCAATCAGGGTAGGCGGTCGCGAGTTCGCTCTTGAATGCCGGGCCTTTCATCCGGTTCTGAGGGTGTCCGCCCCGGATGCCCTGCCGTTCATAGACTTCCAGCACGGCCGGAAGCAGCGGGTCGTCCTCGCGGAGAATGAGAGCGTGGTCGAAGTTTTTCAGGATCTCCCAGGCGGTCTTCTTGATTTCGTTGCAAGGGAATACCATATTTACTCCTTCATTGACGGTGTCTTCCACCTCGATGGTAAGCGTGCCGGTGTGGCCGTGAAGATACTGCGCTTCTCCCTTGAAGTTCAGGAAGCGGTGCGCATACTGCAGATCGAATGTAGTGATGCTTCTCATAATAGTACGTTTTAATGGGTTTGATGATGTTTTGTAAGTGTTTGTAGTTATATGATGTTAGTTTTTAGTTATGGGTTATTGTTCTTGGTTATTGTTATGGGTTCTTGGTTCTTGGTCATTGGTTCATAGTTGTTGGTTATTAATTATTTATGAATGGTCGTTATCTGAACCTGCACTTTCTCGATGTCCTCCTCCGGGATGTTCTGCCGCCTCAGGTACTCGCGCACCACATCGGAAAGCCCCGGGGCCTCGAAATCGGAGACCTGTGCATCGGAGAATATGTGGTGGTGCTCCTTCGTCGTGATATCGTAATATCCCTTTCCCGTCTCCGGGTGGAAGAACAGGGAGAGCACGCCGGCCCGGCAGAATGACTCAAGTACGCGGTACACGGTCGAGGTGGCCATTTCGACGCCTTTTTTTCTGAGGTCGTTCTCAATGTCCTCCAGCGTGGCGTGGCGCAGCCGCGTCATCGTCTCGTAAATCATCCGCCGCTGCGGGGTCAGCTTCAGTCCTGCGTGCTTGATGTTCTCGATGGTTTCCATATTTTCCTTTTATGGTGCAAAGTAAATGCAAAATTTTTGCATTTGCAAATATTTCGCAACAAAATTATCGCTTGCGGCGACAACGGCGGCTCCGCCGTCCAAGGTTTTCCTGCGGTCGGCTCCGCCGTCCAAGGTCATTTTATCCGAGGACGACGTCGAGGACCATCATCAGTACGAAGCCGACGGCGAATCCGACAGTGCCTATGTTAGAGTGCTGCCCCTCCGAAGCCTCCGGGATGAGTTCTTCGATGACGACATACATCATCGCACCGGCCGCGAAAGCGAGGAAGTATGGCAGAACGGGGGTCATAAGAGAAGCGAGAAGAATGATGAGTACGGCTCCCATCGGCTCCACTATGCCGCTGATAGCCCCGATGAGGAACGACTTTCCCCTGGAGTTCCCCGCCGACCGCATAGGCATAGATATGATCGCCCCTTCGGGGATATTCTGGATGGCGATGCCGACCGCCGTCGCCAGAGCGGCCGCCGGGGCTATGTCTATCCCGTCGCTCAGCGCCCCCGCTATGACGACCCCCACGGCCATACCTTCCGGGATGTTATGGATGGTGACGGCGAGGGCGAGCATCGCAGTCCTGGACATACGGGACTTCAGGCCCTCAGGCCTGTCGTCTCCAATGTGCAGATGCGGAGTAAGGTAGTCTATGGCAAGGAGGAAGCACATTCCGAGGATGAAGCCCGCGGCGGCGGGGAGGACGGATGACGCTCCCTCGCCGGAGGACATCTCCATACTCGGGATGAGCAGCGACCAGATGGATGCCGCGACCATCACTCCGGAGGCGAAGCCGAGCAGAGCCTTCCGGAAGAGCACCGGAATGTCCCGTTTCATAAAGAAAACGAATGCGGAGCCGATGAGCGTGCCGGCGAAAGGGATGAGAAGAGTTATTATTATCGATGTCTCCATAATGAAATGTCCCTCGTTATGTATTGACGCGGGGATGCGGGCAGTATAGGCGGTAAAAGCGACTTTATTCCATTATGGCTCCGGCAAGGTTTTCAAGCGCTTGCGTGTCCTCAGCTTTCAAGACGCCACGGAGTGTCACGGTATCACCTTTTATAGTAATGTCCTTCATCTCTTCCAGCATCTGGCGCATCACCCTCCCCGCACTCGGAGCCCAGGAACCATTCTCAATGATGGACACCTCGCGCTTCTGCCAAGCCTTCGTCTGAAGACGATGCAGAAAATCATACATTGGGGAGAACAGGCCGCCATCGTAGCTCGATGCTGCAAGCACAATCTTCCCATATCGGAAGGCATCTTCCACAGCCTCGGACTGATCGCTGCGGCACAGATCGGTGATAACCACCTTCTTGCATCCTCTTGCGCGAAGAATCCCGGCTATTTTTTCAACGGCCTGTCCCGTACATCCGTGGATTGAAGCATATGCAATGAACACGCCCTCTGATTCGATGTCATAACTGCTCCATATACGGTATAGACGCAAGGCTTCGGCAAGTTTTTCTCCACTCAGGACGGGACCGTGCAGAGGAAGAATCCGCTCGACATCAAGAGCCGATACTTTCTTCAGCAGAGTCGAGACAGGAATTCCATATTTGCCGCAGATGTTGAAATAATAACGTCTGGCCTCGCAGGCCCAGTCATCCGCATTGGCTTCCATCACCCCGAATGTGCCGAATGCATCTGCGGAGAAAAGGGTTCGGGCGGTGGAGTCGTATGTTACCATCACTTCGGGCCAATGCACCATAGGAGCCATCACAAAATGCAACTCGTGGGTGCCGAGACTCAGAGAATCACCGTCCTTGACAGCCATCAGATTCATTTTGATGTCGGGAAAATACAGCGGTATCATCGTGGATGCTTTTGCGCTGCAAACCAACTGCAGATCCGGATACATCGCCACTATTTCAGCGATACCGCTGCTATGGTCCGGTTCGAGGTGGTGTACTATAAGGTAGTCCGGTTTGCGGCCATCCAATGCCGCTTTCAGGTTAGACTTCCATCGCTCCAGAGTCCGTTTATCGGAGGAGTCCATAATTGCCACCTTCTCGTCCAGAATCACGTATGAGTTGTAGCACATTCCATCAGGAACGGCATACTGCGATTCAAAGAGTGTGAGATCCGCGTCATCACAACCTATGTACTTGATCATATCTGTCATATCTTGCTTTTCCATCACGCAAACATACATAATTAATTTAGAAAACAACCTGTCGGAGGGGCGTAATTGTCCGTAGTCGTTCCCTACGATATGGTATTCCAATATTTTCATCATTACATAGCGGAGTCATATACGTATCGTCAGGAGTTCGTCGATGTCGGTGAGATAGTTGCCGCTGCGGTGCTCGCATTTCGGCTTCCATTCCTGCTGTCGGAGGCCTTCCGCCGCGAGGCTCAGGGTTTTGATGCCGTAGCGGCGGTTTATGGAGTCCATTTCCTCCATCAGCAGGCAGCGCTCGGGGCGGTTGCGCACGGGGTCGAAGAGGTCGGCCTGGACGGATTCGTCGGGGACGATGCCGCTGAGGACCACTCCGGCCCTTTTGTACGATATGCCTTCCCTGTATATGCTTTTCAGGGCCTTATGGGCCGCTCCGGTAATCTCCAGGGTGTCGCTCGTGGGATTCGGCAGCGGCTCGGATGCGCTGGCGCCGTACTGCTGAAGGTCCTCACGGAAAGGGTTCGACCCTATGAAGACCGTGACGAGAGCGGCGCTCGAACGCTGGGCGCGAAGCTTATTGGCCGAGCTGGCGGCGAAAGACGCCACGCTCGCCGCGAGAGAATCCGGATCGGTGATCATCTTGCCGAAGCTGCGCGAGGTGCATAACGTCCGGTTTCTGAGCACTTCGGCCGTGTCGATGCAGGGGGTGCCGTTCAGTTCGAGCCAGGTCCGGACTGTCGGGATGCTGAAATGCGCGCGCACCCACGAGCTGCTCCGGTCCGCAAACTCCAGCGGCGTGCGTATTCCGCAGCGGAGCAGTGCGGCGCAGGTCTTGCGACCAATCCCCCAGACGTCCGCAAGGTCGAAGAGTTCCAGGGCCCTGCGTCTTCTGCTTTCCGTATCTATCAGACATACACCGCGATAGCCGGCGTACTGTTTCGCATATTTGCTGCCCATCTTGGCGAGCGTCTTCGTCGGGGCTATCCCTATGCTGACCGGGATGTCCGTCCAGAGACGGATTTTTTCCCTGAGCTCCCGCATCAATTCCACGACATCGCAGTATCGGCTGTAGCCCGTCAGGTCGCAGAAGCTCTCGTCTATGCTGTAATTTTCCACGTGCGCGATGCTCTGGCGCAGTATGCTGGTGACCCGTCTGCTCATAGCGGCATAGAGGGTCATATTTGTCGAGAAGACTTCCACTCCGTGCTTGCGCATAAGCTCACGCACTTCGAAGGCACGGTCGCCTCGGTGAAGTCCTATGGCCTTGGCCTCCGGGGTGAGCGCGACTATGATGCCGTCGTTGCAGGAGAGCACGACGACGGGTTTGCCTTCGAGCCCGGGATGGAATACCTTTTCCACCGAGCAGAAGAAGCTGTTGCAGTCCACGAGAGCGTACATAGCTTTTACGGGCGAGGTTTATGGATGATGTAGGAATGTGTCTTCACGCCAGTCACGGGCGAGGTTTATGGATGATGTAGGAAACCGTCCCCCAGACGGAGAAGCTGTCGCCTTCGCTTATGCGGATTCGCGGATAGGCCGGATTCGCGGGGACGAGCCAGCCGCTGCCGTCCCCGTCCTTTTCGAAGCGTTTCAGAGTGTATTCCCCGTTCAGTTCACATACGGCCACTTCCGACGGCGAGGGGTTGCGGCGGCTCTTGTCCACGATGATTATGTCGCCGTCGTCGATTCCGGCATCGATCATCGAATCCCCCGCCACACGTATGAGATAACTCGCTTCCGGATGCGGGCAGAGCAGGCGCAGGAGCTCGATGTCCTGGGCTTTCTCATCGTTGTCGAGAGGGATGGGGAAGCCGGCCCTGATGCCGAGATCGAAGAACGGGAGCCTCAGTCCCCTGACGGATGTCGCCGGTACGGCGCGGGAGTTATATTCTGGGCGGGCCGCCGGGATGGCTCCGGCCGAGGCTTCGGGGACGGCACGGGTGCTTTCTCCGGCATAGGTGGCAGGGACAGTTCCGGCCGAGGCTTCGGGGACGGCACGGGTGCTTTCTCCGACATTGGCCGCCGCCCGTACTCCGCCGGCTGCAGTTTCCTCCGGACATACAGCCTCGCCCGCTGCCCGGCGGATCTCCCTGCTTATGCAGTTTCGGATGAAGTCGGTCTTGCTTTTCTGACGCCCGATTACTTCCGCCATCTCGCCCGATGCCCGGAATGTGTAGAGACGGCCATCGCCCGGAGGCCTCCCCGCCCCCGGGCGGGCGCCTCCGCGGCCATCTTTCTTGACTTCCGGGCGGGCGCCTCCGCGGCCATCTTTCTCTTCCTTGTCCATAATCGTCTTCGTATTGTCCACCGCTTCCTCAAGCGGCCGGTCCCATAATCATCTCTGCAAATATAGGGAGTTTTTTGAATTATGTATGACGGAAATCAAAAATACTGCCGGAAAGTGCAGAGTCCCCGGTGTAGAATCCTCGGTTCAGAGTCCCCGGTGCATCGACGGCCACGTTTTAGCCCCAAAACGTGGCCGTCGATGTATAAAAGTACATTGAAGGGTCGATATTTAACGTTTTAGTGTGGCCGTCGCCGCACCTTATGCCCGACCTTCTCCGTCATTGCCGGCACGACATTTCTCGTCATTGCCGGCTCCGACCGGCAATCCCTTTCTGCAACGAGATGCCCGAGCACGTCGGGCATGACGCAAGCTCGGACATTTCTCGTCATTGCCGACACGACATTTCTCGTCATTGCCGGCTCGACCGGCAATCCCTTCGAGACAGGGGATGCCCGATCAGGTCGGGCATGACGTGAAGAGCACGTCGGGCATGACGCAACGCGCACCCTTCCCCTCATTGCCGGCCCCGCCCCTCCTCCGGAAAATCGGGGGAATAAATCAGCCCTTCCGCCGCCCCGCTTCCGTCAGGAGTTACGAAGACGGCGGTGAACATCCACTTGACCAGCCTCGTCTCCGGTGTGGAGAATCGTCCGACCGGCAATTTCAGCAGAACCTTGTTCCACCCTTTCTCCAGATGGACCGGAAGGGGACTGCGGGCCGTGCAGTTCTCGTTGCCCAGAGCAGTCTCGGATGAAACCGGACTGCGGGCCGTGCAGTTCTCGTTGCCCAGGACAGTCCCGGAAGAGCGGGTACCTGTCCAGACCGGCGGCAGCAGCTCCTCCCCGTTCAGCCAGATTCGGCTGCCCTTGAAATCCCAGCATCCCTCCGGAGGAGGCAGGTCATTCTCCGAGCGGCTGTAGTTCTGGAATTCGACCAGCATCCCCACGTCCTGAGCTTTCGGAGAATACACCCGGGTGTAGGCGTAGGCGGTGCTGTTCTCTTCCGCTTCTTCGAACAATGCCGGGACTGTCGCTCCCCAGACGTGACGCAGGTATATTCCGGCACCCCTGACGCGGCGCACGCCATATTCCCCGCCCTCGAAAGTGTAACTCCCGGAGAGGCCCTCCTCCGGCGGGAAGCGGCGGGACAGGTCTCCGCCGTTAGGGAAAGCGTCCGTGACACTCCATTGGACGTCAGTCTGTCTGACATAGGGGAACGGCTCTCCGGCAAATGTAAGCTCCTTGTGCCGGAGCATACGCCGCTCGAAATCAGCGAATTCCTGGAAGACGCGGCTCGACTCCGGCGGCAGAATCACGCCGCCCCCGTCGAAGTACTCGCTCCCGCCTCCTCTCCAGGAACGCTCCGCGAGAGCGAGCATATACGGATAGAATGCGTTCTGGAGCAGAATACTCCGCTCGTCGGGCAGCTTGCGGTCATTCCAGAATGCCACTATGCTGCCCGCGAAGTCTTCATCGCCGGAATCCTTATCGCAAATCCGGCTGTTATACAGGGCCACGATGTCTCCGAACAGGTCGAAATGATTCGCATAGTGGAAGCGGCAGTCGATGGCGGGGATTCCCGGCTGCGCCTTGCCCCGGTAGCTCCACAGCTGGGTCATATCTATTTCTCCGGGAGCATATTCGTAGCCCGGATTCCACGAAATCACTTTCTTGCCCTGTGAGCGCACGAACGAGACCATCTCCGGCACAAAGCCCGGGTCGGTAAAATGCACTTCGTCCGTACCTATGTGGAAATAAGGCACTTCCGCGAAAAGCTCGCAGGCCTCTGCGACGAGTTCCTTCAGAATCGCCTTACCCTTCTCACTCTGCATATCGCAGCCGAAAGTCCTGGCGAAGGCCTCGCTGTGTCCCGGCATATCTATCTCGGGAATGAGCAGAACCTGATGCCGCCGGCAGAAATCGAGAATGTCCCGGACCTGGGCGTGAGTATAGAAGAGGCCCGGATGACGTGTCATATTCTCGGGCGAATTCAGCTGCGGGTAGATTCTGCTTTCGAGCCTCCACGCCTGATTCTCAGTCAGATGCCAATGGAAAACATTTATCTTGAAACGCGAAAGAAGCTCGATCTCGCGCTTGATTTCCTCCGGACTGATGTACGAACGCCCGGCATCGTGCATAAAACCCCTGATCCTGAACGCGGGCCAGTCCGTAATCTCGCAGCAGGGGAGCCTGATGCCCCGTTCAGTCTTCACCGCCAGCTGACGCAGAGTCTGCACCGCCCAGAAGACCCCTCTGCTGCTCACAGCCTCGATGCGAATCGAGTCGCCGCAGACCGCCAGCCTGTACGCTTCCTCTTGATTCACAATAGCTTTCCCGACCGTTCCGGTCAATCTTACCTCGACCGTTTTCGCTCCGGATTCCTCGCATCGCACTCCGGACTCCTCAAGCCACTCGCGCACGATTCCGCTCACCGAAGCATTTCCGCACAGCTTCACCCCGCTTCCCTGAAAAAGACCTCTCGACCACGTAACCTCCTGAGGCATAGGGAGCAGCGCCGGAGCCTCATCGTGCCCGATGCAAGCGGCTAAAGCCAACAGAGCCATTGAAAAAAGCAGGGGAAGTCTCATCTCACAAAAAATCGGAATACGTGGCCGCGGCCAATCCTGCGGTCACGGACAAATGTATGAAACTTCAGGGATTATTACAATGTGTATGGTTTTATTCTGAAGTCCAGGAACTCCTCTACTACACTTGATTTATTCTCGAAGAACATCGCATAGTAAATAGGGATGTAGATAACACCATTGCTGTCCGTATGTACAGCCCGTTCATCCTACATTCCCGAGTCAACACATAACGAGGTGACGTTTGTCGGGACGGGGACATC
>JAUMVX010000028.1 GCA_030529945.1 Bacteroidia bacterium
TCCTGTACCCGAGTTCGTGCCCACCGTCGATATACGGCTTTATGTCGTCAAGAGTATACATATCGCTGAAATATTGGCTCACCTGCAAACTTCTGTGAAAGTTTGCAGGTGAGCCAGAATATTCAGTGATTCATACCCCGAAATATCATATTCTTCCCGCATCCAAGTTGATTAGCCTGTTCTATACTGTCTACTGATTCCGGTGAGCGGGGCGCAGAAGGACGAGGACGACCTTTACGAGGTCGAACTTTTCTTTATAAGATCTCAGCCAAAATGCGTTATTTTGCGACATTTTGGCTGAGATTATTTATTACCATTCTCGTAGCAGGTTCATTTATAGACATTTACACAGCGGCTACGTTCTTAAAAAATCTCAGCCAAAATGCGACTTTTTGCAGTGTTTTGGCTGAGATTCTTGGAAATGCCTCGGAAATAGCCTATTACTGCATAAACTGGAGGCATTCAAGGCCTCGAAAAACCACAAGCCATCCCATTCCCTCCTGCTGATTATGGTGACCTCGATGGGACTTGGCGAGTCAGTACACAACAGCATCGTCAATGCGTCCGTCAGCCTGAAAGATCTGTTCAGTGATATGTGAAATGTTCTGACAGCACTGTCTGTCTACTGATTCTGGTGGGCGGGGCGCAGAAGGTCGAGGACGACCTTCACGGGGTTGAAGGTTTCGAGAGGCACTTCCACGAACTTGGTGTTCCAGTCGCTCATCGCGCCGTTCCACAGGCCCGGAAGTTCGAGGGCCTTCAGCGGACGGCCCTGGTAGCTCTTCGAGCTGATGAAGCCCGTCTCCTCGTCCACGTAGTCCTCCAGATTGAAACGCTGCCCGCGATAGTCGTGCAGACAGCAGACGATGTCCACAGGATTGAAATGTGTGGAATGCTTCAGGCACTCGAGGGCCGCCGGGTCTTCGGGATTAATCTGGCTTCCTTCGAGAATCTGGAGAGAGGTGCTCCCGTCCGCGGCTTTCACGATGAAAGGCCCCCCTCCCGGCTCGCCCTGATTTCGGACCATACCGCAGACGCGTATCGGACGGTTCAGCTTGGAACGTATGGCACGGACCCTGTCCCTGCAGTTCCCTGACTTCGGGATGGAGATACAGAGTTCGTCAAGCAGGAACTGCTCTATCTCGCGGCACAGGTCCTGACACTCGGCGGTGGCGCAGTAATCCTCCTCGGGGCTGTTTATGCCCGGGATATACGGATACGGCTGCTGAGGACTCACCACGGCTCCGGAAGCTATGTCCAGATCCCGCAGATAGCCGAAGATGATGTCGCGCAATTCGAGAGCCCGGCCGATCAGGACCTTCTTGTAACGGGCGGTAAGAGGCAGAAGACGCTCCACAGCCACGTTGTCTATGTTCTTTATCGTGACCAGCTCCTGCGGGACGGAATTCAGATTATGTATCAGAGCTCCGTGACCGCCCGGGCGGAAGAGCAGAGTCCCGTCTTCCTTGCGGAACGGACGGCCTTCCGGAGTGACGGCTATGGTGTCAGTGGACTTGCTCTGGTAAGAGAAGGCCACTTCGTACTTGACCCCGTAACGCTCCTCGTAACTGCGCTTAACTTCCTCCAGCGCCTCCTCGAAGAGACTCCGGTGGTCTTCGGAGATGGTCAGGTGCAGATTCACGCTGCCGTCCGCGTTGCGCATATATGCCTGACCCTCCACAAGATGCTCGGCGAGAGCCGTGCGCACCTCCCCGTCGGGATAGCGGTGGAACTTCAGTACTCCCTTGGGCTTGGAGCCGTAATCAAGACCCTCCGGAGAAAGCAGGACGGCTGCGGGATCAGCCTCCGGGCCGAAAAGCTCCGGAGTGTAGAAAGCGAAGCGGGAGATGTTTTCCGACAGAGTACGTACCGCATCGTTAGGAGTCTGAAGTCCGGCGAAGATATCCTTGAACATCCGGGAAGCAGCTCCGGAAGCGGGCACAAACTTGCAGCGTCCGGCGACCTCGGCAGTCTCGGCATACGCGACGGCCTCGTCCATTTCAGCCTCGCTCAGGCACTGCACGCCGTGGCCGGGAGTCGCGGGAGCGACAATTCCGAGCCAAGGGAAACCTTTGGCAAAACGCTCTATCTGAGCGGAAACTTTTTCGACAGAAGAGCCGTAATTCTCTATCTGTCTGATGTCATCTGATTTAAGCATAGGGCGATATAATTGGTTATAATCAGTTTCAGTGTTCATAATCCGCCGGTCGGGCGGCCCCCGCAGGGCAGAGTGTCTGCAGCACAGCTCCTCCTCAATCTATGAAGAACTCCCGGCGGTACTGGTACTCCGCCCTGAGCCTGTCGAACTGGTCGGGAGCGCTCCGGAAGAGGAAATCGTCAGTGAATACGGGATAGTTATACTGCATCATAGACGCTACTTCCCCCTGGCTCTTGCCCCGGAAATCGAGTTTCACGGCTTCGAGTTCCTTCAGGGCCGCGCTCGGGAAGAAATCGTAAAGCGGCTCTATCTTGAAGAAACGGGCTACTGAACGCACGGCGGCGGTAGTCCCGTTCTGCTTGCCCTGATATGAATAGCCGGCGATGTGGGGAGTGGCGATATCGACCATCCCTATAAGCTCCTGGTCAGGATACGGCTCGTTATTCCAGGTATCTATGACCACGGCGGCAAACTTCGGTATGGCGTTTTTCAGGGCCTCGTCCACTACCACTTCTCCGCGTGCGGCGTTTATGAAGACGGAATTCTCCCGCATCTTCTCGAAAAATCCCGCATCCGCCATACCCCGGGTGCTGTCATTCAGAGGCACGTGCATCGTGACAATATCGGATCTTACGAGCAGTTCGTCCAGAGAGCAGAAGCAGGAGGAGCCTTCTGCCGCAGCCCTCGGCGGGTCGTTTTTCAGCACGCTGAAGCCCAGAGAAAGCGCCATCGACTCGACACGGCGGCCGACATTGCCCACTCCGATGATGCCGATGGTCTGACCCTGCAGATTTATGCCCTTGCGCGCCGCGACTCCGTAAAGAGCGGAAAACACATAATTCATCACACCTCCGGCATTGCAGCCCGCCGCGTTCTGGACATAAATGCCGGCCTGCCGGCAGAAGTCCTGGTCTATGTGGTCCATCCCGATGGTCGCGGAGGCTATCATCTTCACGGCAGTCCCCTCGAGCAGAGCCTTGTCGCAGCGGGTTCTGGTCCGGGTGATGAAAGCGTCGGCATCCAGCAGGTCTTCGTGTCTTATATCCGGGCCGAAGATATAGCGGACCTCGGCGTAAGGCTCGAAGACTTCGTGGATGAAAGGGATGGCGCTGTCGATGACTATCTTCATAACGTTCACTTTACTTTTCGAACTCCACCTCCCCGAAGAACTGCGGGGAATGGAAATTCGGCTTTTCGGTAAGTACCGGGGCCCAGGAGAGGTAATGAGGCTTGCTGAGACCGTCGCCGCATTTGTAGAAATTGCAGCGGGCTCCCTTCAGCTCATCCCAGGATGCGAATTTGTCCTTGTACAGGGCCGAGATGGGGATGATGAAGGTGATATGCCAGTAATTGTTCGGATCCGCCGGTGTCCGGCCCCCGCCGCAGCAGTGGTGTTCTCCGCCCTCGTTCTCATCGTGATGGTGACAGCAGTGGTGCTCTCCTCCTTCCTCTTCTTCGTGATGACAGCAGCAGTGATGCCTGCGCTCCCCTGCCACCACCTCATCGAAAGGCTCGTATCCCACTGAACTATAAGCAAGTATCTGCTCATACACTTCTCTTGTCGCCGGGAACTTGACTCCCTGGAGCTCGTGATAGCCGAAATGCATCACTCCTATGCAGGACGACTCGAAATTATAATAGCGCTCCCCCTTGCCGTCCGGGTCGATGAAGAACTCCACACAGGAATCCTTATACACATCGCCTCCGAAATTCGTTTCACGGGCCGCCGTGCATTTCTCAAGCACGTCGTAACGCAGCACGAGTTCACTGCCGGTATGGAAGGCGCGCAGCACTGCGCCGGGCTTATAAGGGGCCACTTCGGGCCAATTGCTGCAGTCGAGAAGCTGCGGCTCGCATTTCGCCAGAGCGAAAAACAGGGCGGCGGCGTCATCAGTGTCGATATTTATACGCTTGATTATCATAATCTGTAGATTTTATCCGAGGAAACTGAGCAGGATACCGGCCGCCACGGCGGAGCCTATGACTCCGGCCACGTTCGGACCCATAGCGTGCATCAGGAGATGGTTGTCAGGGTTGAACTCGCGCCCCACTATTTCAGATACGCGGGCGCTGTCCGGCACGGCGGAAACCCCCGCATTCCCGATGAGGGGATTTATCTTACGTCCGGGCTTCAGGAACAGATTCCATACCTTTATGAAGAGGACTCCGGAAGCTGTGGCGATCACGAAGGAGATAAGGCCGAGCAGGAAAATCTTCAGGGAATTGCCCGTAAGGAACTTGTCAGCCTGGGTGGAAGCACCGACGGTGAGGCCGATGAGAGTGGTGACCACATCGATGAGCGGTCCCCGGGCAGTCTCGGCGAGACGGCGGGTCACTCCGCTCTCTTTCAAAAGATTGCCGAAGAAGAGCATACCGAGGAGCGGCAGACCCGAAGGGACTATGAGGGCGGTGAGAAGGAAACCGATGACCGGGAAAACTATCTTTTCCTTCTGGCTGACCTGACGCGGACGGGCCATCTCGATGAGACGCTCCTTCTTAGTGGTGAGCAGCAGCATTATCGGTTTCTGGATTACCGGAACCAGCGCCATATAGGAATATGCGCAGACCGCGATGGCTCCCATCAGATCGGGAGCGAGTTTCGAGGAGAGGAAGATGGCGGTAGGGCCGTCCGCTCCACCTATGATGCCGATGGCACCGGCTTCATTAGGGGCGAAGCCCATAGCTATCGCCAGCAGATAGGCGCCGAAAATGCCCATCTGGGCCGCCGCGCCTATGAGCATCAGACGAGGCTGGGAGATGAGGGCCGAGAAATCGGTCATCGCGCCGATGCCCAGGAAGATGAGCGGAGGATACCATCCCTGTTTCACTCCCTGATAGAGGATATTCAGCACTGAACCGTCTTCATACACTCCTATGGAGAGTCCGGGAAACATCGGGATGTTTCCGATTATCATACCGAAGCCGATGGGAACGAGCAGAAGCGGTTCCCATTCTTTCACTATGCCCAGAGTCACGAAGATGATGCCTATCAATATCATCACCACGTGCTGCCAGGTCATATTGGCGAACGCCGTATATTCCCAGAACTGAGCGAGGCTTTCTATAATCTGATCCATCAGGCTATAGTGACGATGTCGGCACCTTCCAGAATAGAGTCGCCCTTGGAGACGTGGACGGCGGTGACGGTGCCGTCCTTGGGTGTCTGTATTTCATTTTCCATTTTCATAGCTTCCAGCACCGCCACCTTCTGGCCGGCCTTGACCGCCTGTCCGGCGGTTACGGAAACTTCGATGATGACTCCCGGAAGAGGCGAGGTTACAGACTCACCCTTGCCCGAAGCCGCAGCAGGTGCGGAAACGGGAGCCGGGGCCGGAGAGGATGTCTGAACCGGCGCGGATACCGCTGGCGCGGAAGCCGCCGGAGCTGCCCCTGACGGAGCGTCCTCTATTTCCACCTTGTATTGCGTGCCGTTCACCTGCACGTCTGCCACATTTCCTTCTATTCCGTTTATGGTGACATCATACTCGCCACCGTTGATCTTGAATTTATAATTTGCCATTATTATGAATAATTATTCATTATATATACACTATTTTCTGACAGGGGCTTTCCGCAAAAGCGGAGTCCTGTCGGCCCACCCGCCGCTCTGCGGCCGTATGGTGATGATAAAGGACTCGCTATCGTGCACGCCGCCCCCGAGGTACAGGTGCATTGCGAGAGCTATGGCCGCTTCGGCATCCGAATTCCTTTCCGCCTGCAGGGCCATCGCGACTGCGGCAGCGAGGGCCTCCGGGTCTGTCTTCCCTTTCTTCCGGACATCCCTTTTCGGACGCGCCACATTGCCGGAAAAGCATTTGCCCGAGAAATTGTAGATGACGAAAAGCACTATCAAGGCAATGAATACGACAGACACCGAGACTATGGTGAGGGTGTATCCGTGAGGGTCGGTCCTGGCGAGCGTCATAGACTTGGGTTCTTCGTCCGTCCTGCCGTTCACGACTTCGGGAGTCGGCTCGGCGGGCCTGATGTCATCGAAGTCAATCTGTTTCGCATCGTGGGCGAACTTGCTCAGGGACAGCCCCCGGGGAAGGTTCTCCGGTATCGGTATGGTATCGATGACGGTATGTCCGTCATTGCTGACGAGATAGAGTGTGGAACCTGGACGGAGAGGGAAATCCAGATAGAAAGTCCCGTCATTCTCCCTGCCGCCGGCGTAGAAGATGACGACCTGGCGGGGCTTGAGGCTTGTCCTCTTGTCGGAACCGGGTATCTGGCACTTCATCAGGTCGTCCGGGTCGTCGGAGAAGTAGCAGCCTCCGTAATTCACGGTGCCCTGCGAGATGTTCATCACTTCCACCCAAGCGGAGTGCCGGCCGTAGCCATCGACTATGGAAGAGTCGTTGGCGGTCATCACCTCGGTGATCCTGAGGTCGATGACGTTCTGTGCCCGAAGACTCGGCAGCGTGCATAGAAGCAGCAGGAGCGATATGTAAACAGTCCTTTTCATATCTCTGCCTACAGCGGAAGATTATCGTGCTTTTTCGCCGGGAGCTCCTGACGCTTGCCGGCGAGGGATTCGAGGGCCCGGCAGATGCGGAAACGGGTGTTTCGCGGCTCGATCACATCCTCTATGTAGCCCTTCTGCGCAGCCTGATAAGGGTTGCAGAAGAGTTCGTTGTACTCGTTTTTCTTCTCCTCGGCGAGGGCGGCCTTCTTTCCGGGGTCGGTTTCTGCCTTGAGTTCCTTGCCGTAGAGCACTTCCACCGCACCTTCCGCGCCCATCACTGCGATATTGGCCGTAGGCCAGGCATAGTTCACGTCGCCCCGCAGCTGCTTGCAGCTCATCACGATGTGCGCGCCGCCGTAGGATTTGCGCAGAGTGACCGTGACCTTCGGGACTGTGGCTTCGCCGTAGGCGTAGAGAAGTTTCGCACCGTTCGTGATGATGGCGCCGTACTCCTGCTGCGTGCCGCAGAGGAAACCGGGAACGTCCACGAGGGTGACGAGAGGGATGTTGAACGCGTCGCAGAAGCGCACGAAGCGCGCAGCCTTGCGGGAGGCGTTTATGTCCAGCACGCCGGCGAGGAGCTTGGGCTGGTTCGCCACGATGCCGACGCTCCTGCCGTTCATATGCGCGAAACCGACGATGATGTTATTCGCGAATTCCTTGTGCACCTCGAAGAAGACGCCGTCATCCACGATGGAAGTGATGACGCCGTACATATCGTAAGGCTTGTTCGGGTTGTCGGGGATAATGCTGTTCAGAAGGTCGTCGGTGCGGGACACCGGGTCGAGGGTAGGCACCTGGGGAGCTTCCGAGAGATTGTTCTGAGGGATGAAGGAGAGAAGTTTCTTTATCGTGTCTATGCCTTCCCGCTCGTCTGCGGCAGCGAAATGCGCCACACCGCTTTTACGCGCGTGCACAGAGGCTCCGCCGAGTTCTTCCTGGGTGACCTGCTCGCCTGTGACGCTTTTGACTACCGAAGGGCCGGTGAGGAACATATAAGAAGTGTCGCGCACCATAAGGGTGAAGTCGGTCAGGGCCGGGGAATATACCGCTCCGCCGGCGCAGGGACCGAAGATTCCGCTGATCTGGGGCACCACGCCCGAAGCGAGGATGTTACGCTCGAAGATTTCGCCGTAGCCGGCCAATGCGTCGATTCCCTCCTGTATTCTCGCGCCGCCCGAATCGTTCAGACCTATGATCGGTGCTCCGGCGCGGACTGCCATATCCATCACCTTGCAGATCTTCTCGGCCATAGTCTTCGACAGGGAGCCGCCGCTGACCGTAAAGTCCTGGGCGAACACATACACGAGCCTGCCGTCTATCGTACCCTGTCCAGTGACTACTCCGTCGCCGTCGAAATGCTGGGAGTCCATCCCGAAATTCGTGCAGCGGTGCTGCACGAAGGCATCATACTCCTCGAAACTGCCCTCGTCGAGCAGCAGCGAAAGACGCTCGCGGGCGGTAAGCTTGTTTTTCTTGTGCTGGGCATCGATCCGGCTCTGCCCACCGCCGAGCCGCGCACTGGTGCGCCGCTCCACGAGCTGTCGGATCTTTTCCTCCTGAATACTCATATCCGTACTTTTTCTATAATCTTTCAAATGTACGACAATTTTTCAGGAATTCCCAAAAAGCCGCCCCAAAATTCCGAAGCCTTTCCGGACCGGCCCACAGGCTATTCCTGAAAAAAAGAAACCGGCCTTCAAGAAAGCCGGTCCCGTGTATATTTCATTTCATCTACTCCGCCGGAGCGAGGGTAGTATAGACATTCGTGACATCCTCATCCTCTTCGAGAAGGTCGGTAAGTTTGTCGAGGGTGGCACGCTGCTCCGGGGTCACGGACTTCAGGTCCACGTTCGGAATCCTCTCGAAGCCTCCGGAAACAAGCTCGTAGCCGTTCTCCTCAATGTACTTCTGTATGGCTCCGTAGGACTCGTAGCTGCCGTAGATGCAGATGGTCTTGGTTTCGTTGTCGTCGTCATCGACCTCAATCTGCTCGAACACCTCGTCCGCGCCGTAGTCGATAAGCTCAAGCTCGAGTTCATCGACATCTATCGGCTTGTCCTCCTTTATGCGGAACACGCACTTGTGGTCGAACATAAAGCTGACCGATCCGCTGGTTCCGAGGCTGCCGCCGCACTTGGTGAAGTAGCTGCGGACATTGGCCACCGTACGGGTGTTGTTATCCGTGGCGGCCTCCACGAGGTAGGCAATGCCGTAAGGGCCGTAGCCCTCATATACCAGCTCTTTGAAATCGCCGAGAGTCTTGTCGGTGGCTTTCTTTATGGCGCGCTCGATATTCTCCTTAGGCATCTGCTCGGAGCGGGCCTCCGCCATAAGGGCGCGCAGACGCGGGTTGCCGGTGACATCCGGGCCGCCCATCTTCACCGCGATGGTGATTTCCTTTCCGAGCTTCGTGAAGACGCGGGCCATATGCCCCCATCTTTTCATCTTCCTTTCCTTGCGGAATTCAAATGCTCTTCCCATAGGACTACTCGGCTTCGATTCTGGAGATGTACTTGTCGATGTCGTAACCCTCCACCGACTGCGGATACTGATCCTTTATGGTCTTGTAGCAGGCGAGAGCCTTGTCGGCGTTTCCGAGAGCCTCGTATGCGATTCCGGCCTTCAGCAGATAGGTGGCAGCGAAGATGTTGTCAGCCTGTGCGGCGGCCTTCTCGAAATAGCTGACGGCGGTACCGTAATCCTCCAGCCCTACATAGGCGTCACCTATGCAGGCTGTGGCGCGGCCCGACAGGATGGCGTCCTTGCCCTTATACTTCTTAAGATAGGAGATGGCCTCTTCGTAATTACCAAGCTGCAGCTCGCATACGCCAGCATAGAAAGTGGCGGCGCGACCGGCGTGGGAACCGTACTCGGAGATGATGTCCTTGAATCCGAGGTTGTTTCCGTCGCCGTTCAGGGCGATCTCGAACTCACCGGCGGCGAAGGAGTTCTCGGCCGGGAACATCTGCTCCATAGCCTCGGCCCGCTTAGGCTTCGACACCCACTGGTTATACGCTAAAATTCCGAGACCGACCACGAGGACTGCGATTACTGCTGCGTAGATGAGCCTCTTGTTCTCATCCATAAAGCGGTTTGCCGCAGACACTTTCTCGGAGATGTTCTCCTGGCGCTGGGCCTCCTCTTTCTTAAGATTCATTTCTGACATATCGAATAATTTTTAAATTTTCCGAACGATTCGTATGAGCCGACAAAATTATGAAATTTTGTGCAATCCTGCAATTTTTGAACTAACTTTGCGTGGGTGCGCCGTCCCCATTCCGGCCGGAACCCCGTGCACAAGACTTATGCCGACACTTGAGAAAATACTCATAAGCGACTTCCGCAACATAGCCCTGCAGGAACTCGAGTTCTCTCCGAAGATAAACTGCATCTCCGGAGACAACGGCTCGGGCAAGACCAACCTGCTCGAAGCCATCCACTGCCTGTCGATGACCAAGTGCTTCACCTCCACCGTCGAGAAATACAACTTCCGCTACGGGGCCCGCAGCTACACCCTCTCCGGCACCTACCTGATGGAGAGCGGGATACGCTCGCGCTTCAGTCTGCAGAGCGAGGAGAGCGGCGAGAAGAAGCTCCGGCGCGAGGACAAGCCCTACGCCCGCATCTCGGAGCACCTCGGAGTGCTGCCCATAGTGACCGTCTCGCCTTCCGATGTGAGTATGGTCAGCGAGGGCGGCGAGGAGCGGCGGCGGTTCGCGAACGCGGTCCTGTCCCAGCTCGACAGGGGCTATCTGTCCGATATGCAGCAGTATAACCGTCTCCTGCAGCAGCGCAACCGTCTGCTCAAACAGCAGACTGTGGATGCAGGCGTATTGGACGCGTTCGACGCGTCCCTCTCCAGACTCGCAGCTCCGATCAGCGCACGCAGGCGGGAGTTTGCCTCAGAGCTGCTTCCGGCGGTCCGGAGCTACTACTCCAGACTCTCCGGCGGAGTCGAGGAAGTCTCGCTCGAGTACGTTTCCGACCTCGACAGGATGAGCGCTGAAGAGCTTTTCGCAGCCTCGCGCGAGAAGGATCTGGCGCTGCACTACACCTGCGCGGGCATTCAGAGGGACGATTTCCTCTTCACCCTCGACGGCCATCCGATACGCCGCTGCGGCTCCCAGGGCCAGCAGAAATCTTTTCTGGTCTCACTGAAGTTCGCCCAATACGAACTTATGTCCGCCCGCTGCGGTTTCGCTCCCCTTCTGCTGCTCGACGACCTTTTCGACAAGCTCGATACCAGGCGCGTGGCGAACCTGCTGGAGATGGTCGCGAGCTCCGATTTCGGCCAGATCTTCCTCACGGACAGCAACAAAACGCGCATCAGCGGCATCGTCGACGCTCTGACCTCCGAACGCGACTACTTCGAATGCTCGGGAGGCGCATTCACCCGAATCTGACGCTCACGCGTCCAATCCCGCCCCCCCTATGCCAGAAACCAGCCGCATACACCGCAAGAAACCTCTTTCTATGGAAGAGGTGGTGGAACTTTTCATAAAAGACCTGCGTCTCGCCGCAGGCCTCAACACCCAGTGCGTATTCAGGGCCTGGGACAAAGCCTCGGGAGCGGAGCGGTACACGGTCCGGCGCTTTTTCCGTGGCGGAAAACTTTACATCACCCTGAATTCCTCCGCCCTGCGCAGTATGCTCTTCCTGCAGAGGGCCGCTCTCACGGACAAGATCAACATCCTCCTCCGTCAGGATCCGCTCTTTACGACGGATGACCCCAAGGTTCCGTTCGTGAAAGAGATAATACTGAAATGAAAAGGGCGGCCCGTTTCGGAGCCGCCCTTTTCAGTGCTGAATACCGCACGAGACTTAGTTAATCATAATCGCGGCGATGAGCGAAAGGATGGCGTAGAACTCAGGGAGGGCGCAGTAGATGATGGTGTTCACCATCACGTTGTGACCCTGGCTGATGTTCACGATACCGTTAGCGCACACCTGACCCTGACGGATGGCGGAGAAGAGGCAGACGATACCCACGCCCAGACCCACGCAGAAATACAGAGGACCGTTCGCGGTGATGTCGCCGCCGAGCCAGAGCACGAACGCGAGGAAGCCGTAAAGGCCCTGCGTAGCCGGGATGGCCGAGAGAATCATATACTGTGAAGACTGCTCGGGGTTCTTTTTGAGCGCGCCTTCAGCGGCATTGCCCGCGATGGTGGTGCCGAATGCCGAACCGATGCCCGCAAGGGCGAACATCAGTCCGAGACCGAGATAAGCTAAAATTGCGTTTAACATAATCGATGGAGTTTATTTGTTTCTTTATTTTTTCAACGGATTGTATTTAAGTCCCGAACCCTCGTAGCCCGCATTCTTGAAGAATTCCAGGAAGTTGAGTCGGAGAGGATGCACGAACGCTCCGAGACAGCTCATAGCCAGGTTCAGAGCGTGGCCTACGATGAGGATCAGCACGAACGGAACCCACTGCCAGGTAGGGTCGCTGCCCTTCACCAGATTCGCCATAAGGTTGAAGGTGGCTCCGAGCATACCTCCGGAAAGTCCCAGAGCGTAGAGACGGATGTAGCTCAGTACGTCGCTCATAAGGCCCGAGGCCATCTGATAGGTGTCCCAGACTCCCAGACCCACATTCACGAGAGGATTGCGCCCCCATTTGTTCAGCAGGAAGATGCCGGTGGCCGATACTGCGGCTATGCCAATCACCGTCCACTTGATGGCCGACTCGGAAAGCACTCCGAACATAGAGACGAAGGCTACGAGGACCGCTCCGACGATGAGCACCGTCCATCCCAGAGTGGAGAGGCAGTTCTTGAGGCCGTCCCTCCGTATGGCCCAGATGCTCTTCACTATCATAGCCAGACTTATGTGCAGGACGCCTATGATGAGGGAAAGCACCATCTGAAGAGAATAGTGCGAAACGCCCTCGGGTATGGCCGCCACTGCCGCATCACCCCTCACCCAGCTGATGCCTTCTGGAGCGAAGACCAGCTCGCCGGTGAGAATGATGGACTTGTACCAGTCCGGTATCCAGCTGACCTCGTAGAGGTTCACGCCGAAGAAGCCGCCCATCACCAGGCCGACGACCAGGGTGCCGAAGCCCAGAATGGTCACGAGCGAATGCATCTTCGCGAGAGAGCCGGAGCTCTTTTTAAGAAGCTGTCCTATGATGATGAGAAGTATTCCGTAGCCGGCGTCTCCCATACACATCGAGAAGAAGAGCAGGAAGAATATGCTGAGGAATACCGTAGGGTCGAATTCGTTATAGACAGGAAGTCCGTACATACCCGTGAGGACTTCGAAAGGCCGGCTGAAGGAGTTGTTTTTCAGCTGGATAGGAGGATTGTCCTCCACTGTGGCCGCTTCCGCGACATAGACGAGGTCCATCGCGTCGAACTCGGCCCGGAGCCTTTCGTCCTCTTCCACCGGAGCGAAGCCGGTGTACTGCGTGATGTAGCCCTCCGCCGCGCTGCCGCCTGTCTTGGAGGCCAGATATATCTCAAGCTCGGAGAGAAGGGCGTCATACTGCTCCCGCATAGCCGGAAGTTCCGACTTGGCGGCCAGAAGCTCGGATGAGCGCTGCTGCAGGGAGGCGTCGAGAGAGGCCAGGATTGCACGGGCCTCCGCGGCCGTGCCGGCGGGACGTGCGCATTCGGTCGCAGGGAAGCTGTAGTCGGGCGCATCGCTGACCGTGACGAAGTAGGTCCTGCCCTCGGAGGATGAGATTTTCTCGAGCGGGCAGAGATTCGCCCAGGCCGGGTCGAAGCTCTTGTCGTACACGCTGTAGAATCGGAAGGTGCAGCCGCTCTTGCGCTCGAGGGACTCGATGCGCTTCAGGTCGAAGTCACCCCAAGGCTCGCGCAGGGCGAGTTCCTTCTTCCAGAGGGCTTTCTTCTCCAGGATGGCGGCATAGTCGGGGTCTTTCGCGAAGTCCTCCTTCTCGATCCGGGCGATCTTCTTCTTCAGGGCCTCGGAGCGCGAGAGAAGCTCGGCAGAATGCTCGTCCACAGGTTTCGAAGAACGGCTTATGTCCACCACTCCCGTCTCGGCAAGCTTATCGAGGAATCCTTCAGAGGCTGAACTCAGCAGAATGAAGGAGTATTTGGTCATTTTGTCTATCATAACTGCTCCTCCTCTTCTTCTGCGGCGTGGCGGGTCTTGACTATCTTCGAAGCTGCCTTCGACAGATTCTCCTCGTCTTCCATAAAACGCTTGATCTTCAGTATGGCTTCCTGATACCCGGGTATCTGGACTTTCTCGTAGAGATTCACCTTCTGGGTGGTCTTCTTGCGGTTAAAGTCCAGAATGCGGCGCTTTTCGGCATAGACCTCGGATTCGATTCCCAGACGGCTCAGTTCCTTGAGCACTCTCACCCCGTCGGGATACCAGGCCGGCTTGACGAAGGCGTTGAACGGCTTTATCTCATAGTGGATTTCCTTAAGCTCGGGAGTCCTCACTCCCGCCACCTTCACCGTGGCCAGGTCCACATCCGTGATGCTTATCAGACCCGGCTCGAATTCGTTCCACAGGGCCGCGAGGTAATCGTATTTCTTCAGCTGTGCCTCAAGTTCCCCAATAAGCCGCTCGGACTTCCTCTTCGCGTCAAGCACGCTGGCACGCAGGGCGGACTCCTTGTTCTTCAGGGTCGGGAGAGCCGTCAGGCGCATCTTCAGCTGCGTCTGCATCTGAGTCAACGAGGTCTTATTATACTGGAATTTTATAGCCATAGCTTAATCCTTGACAGGCCAATATTTGTCGATGAACTTCTGCTTGATGCCCGTCTCGGCCTTGGAGAAGTATTTGGCGAACAGCTCCCAGGCGGTGTCGAGCATCTCGTTTATGCTGATGTTCACATCGATGGAGAGCAGTCGCGTGGCGTACTCCTTGGCGTAGTCCAGGCAGCGCAGGTCGTAATCCGAAAGGTCGAAGCCGTTCTCGAGCTTCGTCTTGGCATTCTTCGCGTCAGCGTACAGGCGCACGCCGGCGTTCATCACCTGGCTGTGGTCGTCGCGGGTCTTTTTCCCCTGAACGTGCTGCTTGAGTCGGGATAGGGAGCGGAACGGGTCCACAATGACCTTGCCGGAGTCGGAATCGGCGCGCAGGAAGAGCTGTCCTTCAGTGATGTAGCCGGTGTTGTCCGGAATGGCGTGGGTGATGTCCCCGTCATTCAGAGTGGTCACGGCGATGATGGTGATGGAACCGCCGGAAGGCAGCTGCACCGCCTTCTCGTAGATCTTCGCGAGGTCCGAATAGAGGGAACCCGGCATAGAATCCTTCGACGGGATCTGGTCCATACGGTTCGACACTATCGAGAGGGCGTCGGCATAGAGGGTCATATCCGTCAGAAGCACGAGCACCTTCTCGTTCTTGTCCACTGCGAAGTACTCGGCCGCGCAGAGAGCCATATCCGGAACGAGGATGCGCTCCACAGGAGGCTCTTCGGTGGTGTTCACGAAGAACACTATCTTGTCCAGGGCTCCGGCGTTCTCGAAAGTCTGGCGGTAGAAGAGGTAGTCGTCGTTCGAGAGTCCCATACCGCCGAGGATGATCTTGTCCACGTCGGCGCGCAGGGCCACGTCGGACATCACCTTGTTATAAGGCTGGTCAGGGTCAGCGAAGAAAGGAATCTTCTGTCCGGAGACGAGGGTGTTGTTAAGGTCGATGCCTGCGATGCCGGTAGGGATGATCTCGGAAGGCTGGCGGCGCTTGTAAGGGTTCACCGAAGGGCCGCCCGTCTCGCGGAGCTCTCCCTCGATTTCGGGACCGCCGTCTATAGGATGTCCGTAGGCGTTGAAGATGCGCCCGGCGAGCTGGTCGCCGACCCTGAGCATCGGAGGTACGCCGGTGAATGCCACCTCGGCGTTCGTAGGTATGCCTTCAGTGCCGGCAAACACCTGGAGAGTCACCTTGTCGCCCTTGGCCTTCACGACCTGGCCGAGCCTGCCGTTCACGAGGGCCAGCTCGTCGTTGGCGACTTCCGAAGCCTTCAGAGAGATAGTGGCCTTGGTGATGGCCTCCAGCTTGGTGTAAACTTTCTGATATGCTTTATTTGCCATTTTCTGCAAGGAGTTTATCGAGGGTGGAACGGTATTCGTTAAATGTGTCGCTGCCGAACTTCGAGAAGTTCATCTGACGGAGGATGTTGATGAGTTCCTTGAAATAATTGCGGCACTCCTCATAGTTTTCGAAGCTGAATTCGCGGTCGCAGATGTCCAGGATGAGGTTCAGAAGGTATTGCTGCCTCTCGAGTGGACAGAGGGCGTCCACCGCGTCGAAGGCGTCCTGCTGCAGGAAGGCGAAGTCGAGCAGCTCGGACTTCCAGTAGGTCTCGTGGTAGCTCATAGGCACACCGTCGTCACCGAGGATGTTTATCTGGTCGCTGGTCTCCTTTCCCTTGCGGACGAGGTTCTTGGCGCGGAGCACTTTCTCCACCCAGCCCTTTCCGATCTTCTCCTCGAGGTAGCTGATGATCTCGGGATACTCCAGGTACTTGGAATAGGACTCGATAGGGTTCACGGCCGGATATCTCTTCTGGTCCGCGCGGTTCTGCTCGAGGGCGTAGAAGCAGCGGGCCACTTTCTTCGTGGACTCGGTAACAGGCTCCTTGAGGTTACCTCCGGCCGGAGATACGGTGCCTATGAAGGTGACTGCTCCAGTCTTGCCGTTGTTCAGGACGACCATACCGGCGCGGGAATAGAAGTTCGAGATGATGGACGAGAGGTCCACAGGGAAGGCGTCGGCTCCCGGGAGTTCCTCCATACGGTTCGACATCTCGCGGAGGGCCTGGGCCCAGCGGGATGTGGAGTCCGCGAGCAGCAGGCAGCGGAGTCCCATAGCCCTGTAGTACTCGCAGATGGTCATCGCAGTGTAAACGGAGGCCTCACGCGCGGCCACAGGCATATTCGAAGTGTTGCAGATGATGGTGGTACGCTCCATCAGATGCCGTCCCGTGTAAGGGTCGATGAGCTCCGGGAACTCGGTGAAGATCTCCACCACCTCGTTCGCGCGCTCGCCGCAGGCGGCCATCACGATGACATCGGCCTCGCCCTGCTTGGCTATGGCGTGCTGGAGCACGGTCTTGCCGCAGCCGAAAGGACCCGGAATGAAGCCCGTACCGCCTTCGGCGATAGGGTTGAAACTGTCTATGACGCGGATTCCTGTCTCCATAATCTTCTGCGGACGCGGCTTCTCGCGATAGCCCCTGATGGCGACCTTGACAGGCCACTTCTGGGTCATCGTCACTTCGTGCTTCTCGCCGTCCTCGTCTTCGAGCACGGCTATCACGGTATCCACATTATAGCTGCCCGTCTCCGCGATGGAAACTACGGTGTATTCGCCCTCGAAGGCGAACGGAACCATAATCTTATGAGGCAGCCAGCCTTCCTTCACCTCTCCGAGCCAGTCGGCGGCGACCACCCTCTCGCCCTTTGCGGCGAGCGGAGTGAAATCCCAGAGTTTCTTCCTGTCCAGAGGGTCGGTGTACTCACCTCTCTTGAGAAAAACGCCTTCCATAGCGGCCAGATCGTTCTGCAGGCCGTCATAGACGCTGGAAAGCAGGCCCGGGCCGAGCGTGGCCTCGAGCATTCTGCCTTCGAACTCGACAGGGTCTCCGCATTTCAGACGGCGTGTGCTTTCAAACACCTGGACAGACGCCTCGGGGCCGCTGACCTTGATCACTTCGGCGAGAATCTTCGTGCCTTCCAGATCGATGTAGCAGAGTTCGTTCTCGGCCACAGGTCCTTCAATGCGCACCGTCACAAGGTTGGAAACGACACCCGTTACCTTTCCTTTTGTCTTCATATAAATTTACTGTTTATTCGAATTTAACTCCTTGGAATGTGCCTCTGATCTCATCCACGAGCTTGCGGAACATCTCGCGTCCGGTCTGCTCGTCGAGCTTGAGCCAGCGGTCGACGATGCGCAGCTTCACTATGAACGCGAGAATGCGGTCCATAGTGAAGAGTTCCTTCAGGGTCAGCGTCTCCACTTTCTCCCAGATGAAATCGTCCATCTGCCTCTCTCTCCTTATGAGGTCATCCGCCTCGAAGACGGCGTCCATCTCGGGGTCAGGCTCCGGAAGCCGGGCGTCTTCGCTCAGGTCCATAAGCACGATGTCCTGCATAGGGTCGCGGCCCAGAGCGCGGTTAATATAGCGCACCTTGGCGTTACGCAGCTCCAGGTCGAAGGCGAAGTATTCCCGGATGAATCTGTCGGAGTGAGACAGTGCCTTTAGGTAGAAGTCGCGCCCGAGAGTGTCCTGATAGCCTTCCAGCAGAAAGTCTATCAGAGCGTTGTCCTTTTTCGAGCACAGGCTTCTGATCTCGGCGACCGTTTCATCCGCGTCCAGAGCGTCGCTGCGCATCCCGGGAGAGAGCAAAGGGAGTCCGGCGATGATGTACTCGTAGTTCTTCATACTAGCCGAAGAGCAGCTTTCTGGTGGCAGGGCGCATATATTCGCCTATCAGGGACTGGAAGGTCTCGTCGGTGAGGCTGATGTAATAGCCGCCGTCCTTCGGGCCGATGGTCAGGCCGCCGGAAATCTTCTTCGAGAACTTCACTTCCACTCCCCCCTTCAGGGTCTTGGCGAGTTCATTCTTCACGAAAGGCTCCAGCTTGTCCTGCAGAGCCGCCGGCAGGACGAGAGAAAGGTCACAGGCGTGCTCCGCGCTGAATTTCTCCGCGACCGTCCGTATGATTTCCTTGAGGAAGTCGGCTGAGCCGAGAGCGTCGTCGACCCGCTTGCCGCAGACGGAATTCAGCAGAAGTTCTTCGATCTCGTTCCTGCTGGTCTGCAGTGCCTGCAGCGAAGCCTTGCGCACGTCCGAGGCGGTCCTTTCCGCCAGATCGGCAGCGTCCTTCTCCGCTTTCGCGACTATCTCCGCGGCCTGCGCCCGCGCTGCGGCCAATGTTTCTTCAGCCTGTTTCTCAGCCTGACGGAGGAGCTTTTCGCCCTCTTCCTTACCTTTGGACAGTCCTTCACTGTAGAGCCTGTCCGTAAGTTCCTGTAGTTTGCTCATATACTTAAGTAGCCTGCTTAAAGTTTATCGATAAGTATGTGGTGGACGCTCACGCGTCAAATCGTGCAAAGTTATCAATATATACTTATAAAGCTACCTTTCTCCCAGAGAAAAAACATTCTTCGCCGCCATTCTCCCGAAGAAAGAGCATTTCTTTTCTGCTGAAGGCGGGATTGGCCGCTTCGCGAAGCGGCCAATCCCGAAAAACTCAATCCACATTCCTGCGCACGCGGTCGAGGAACGCCCGCATCTGCGAGCCGTCGCGCCTCTCCACTATGCCCTTCAGGACGGCGAGCTCGGAGATGATCTTTTCGAGCTGCGGGACCGAATGGGGATTGAAGAGGATCTCGCTCAGCAGGTAGTCGTCCTCGCCCAGCAGACCGCGCGCGATGGACAGATGCCGTTTGAAAGTCGTTCCGGGCACGTCCTGATGCTTCATTATCGCGCCGAACACCAGGGTCGAGGCGAAGGGGATGGTCAGCGAGTAGGCTACCACCTCGTCGTGCCCCGCGAAAGTATATTCGCGCACGTTGAGTTTCAGCGAGGCGAAGAGTTCGCGGAAGAAGTCCAGTCCCTCGGGGTCCGAGCCGCGCACAGGCTCCGCCGCAGGCTCGTTTATGATGATGGCGTTCTCGCTCTGGAGATTTCCCAGATTCGCGAAGGTCGGGCCGAACATAGGATGCACGCTCACGTAACGCATATGCGTACCCTCGTAGAACTCCTTCAGTCCGGTCTTGACCGACGCGATATCGGAAATGATGCAGGAGGGCTCCAGATGCGGCAGCAGGGCCTCGAAAGCGCTGACGGTGCAGCTCAGAGTCACGCAGTTTATCACAAGCTCCGGGCGGAACTCCTCCACCTCCTCCATAGAAGTGAAGCGATAGACGTTATAGACGAAGCGCAGCCTCGCCGCGTCGCTTTCCATAACGGCCACCTCGTGGCCGAAGCTCAGCAGATCGGAGAAGAAGCTCCCCATCTTGCCTGCCCCGAGTATCAGGATTCTCATTTCTCCATCAGTTTCATCTGCACGCGCACGGACTCTTCGTGGATGCAGGCCATTATCCTGTTTACGAATTCCCCGTCCAGGTCCAGGCTTTCGCCCATCTCGCGGCGGCTGCCCAGAATCTCGTCATAACGCCTGTCCTGCAGGACCGGCATATTATGCTCCTTCTTGTAGGTTCCGATCTCGCGCGAAACGCCCATCCGCTTGGCGAGCAGCTGCAGCAGCTGAGTGTCCAGCGAATCGATTTCCTTACGCAGCACGGAGATATTCTCCGTGGTCTGCACATTGTCTCTAATTACCAGCATATCAAGTGTATAGTCAAGTACCTCCGGGGTGAGCTGCTGCGCGGCGTCGCTCAGGGCGCTGTCGGGGTCGCAGTGGCTCTCGACGATGAGTCCGTCGAAATTCAGGTCCATCGCCTGCTGCGCGAGCGGGGCGACGAGTTCGCGCCTGCCTCCGATGTGGCTCGGGTCGCAGAGCATAGTGATCTCGGGGAAACGGCGGCGCAGCTCGATGGGAATGTGCCAGAGCGGGGCGTTGCGGTAGATCTTCTTGTCGTAGGAGCTGAAGCCCCGGTGGATGACGCCTAAGTTGCGCAGGCCCGCGTTGTACAGCCTCTGTATGGCCCCGACCCAGAGTTCGAGGTCGGGATTCACCGGATTCTTCACCAGCACCGGCATATCGGTGCCGCGCAGGGCGTCTGCGAGGGCCTGCATCGCGAAAGGATTCGTGACTGTGCGCGCTCCTATCCAGAGTACGTCCACCCCCGCTTTCAGGGCCTCGAAGACGTGAGAGGGAGTCGCCACTTCGGTCGCGGTCAGCATTCCGAACTTTTCCTTCACTTCCTTCAGCCAAGCCAGTCCGGGCACGCCCACGCCTTCGAATCCGCCCGGCTTGGTGCGCGGTTTCCAGATACCGGCACGGAAGACCTTTATTCCGTTCGCGGCGAGTTTCTCCGCCGTCTCCAGCACCTGTTCCCGACTTTCGGCGCTGCACGGTCCGGCGATTACCAGCGGCCGTTTGCTATCCACGCCCTTGAGTTCCAATTTTCTGATTTCCATATATCTACATTTTTTCAATTCTTTCCAGCGCCTCGTTCAACGTCTGCTCCGGGCAGCATAGCGAGACCCTCATATAGTTCCGCCCCCGGCTTCCGAAGATGAAGCCCGGAGTTATGAAAACGCCCGCTCCGTACAGCAGAGAGTCGCTCAGCAGCTTCGAAGCGCAGGTGTCATCACCGCCGGCAGTGTGCGGATCGGAGACTGCGGAAAGCACTGCTCCGGCTCCTTCGATGCGCCCCCAGAGGAATAGCCCGCTCTGATTCTCATCCACGCGGCAGCCTGCGGCTTCCAATATGCGTCTTGCCACTGCGCGGCGTGAGCGGTAAACTCGGTTCATCGCGGCATAGTCTTCCTCGCTCTGAGCGAGCGCCTCCACGGCTGCGAGCTGCATCGGGCGGAACATTCCAGAATCCATATTGCTCTTCACGCGCAGGATCCACTCGATGAAGCGGGGGTTCGAAGCCGCCATACCGATGCGCCAGCCCGGCATATTGAAGGTCTTGCTCATCGAGTTCAGTTCGATGCAGACATCCTTCGCGCCCTCCACCTCGAGTATGCTCAGCGGACGGTCGTTCAGTATGAAGCTGTACGGGTTGTCGTGACAGATTATTATGTTCCATTTGCGGCCGAAGGAGACCAGACGCTCGAAAAGGGAGTGGGAGGCGGGGGCCCCGGTAGGCATATTGGGGTAATTGCACCACATCAGCTTCACTTTCGTCAGGTCCGTTTCCGCCTCTATCTTCCCGAAGTCAGGCTGCCAGCCGTTATTTTCATCCAGCTGATATTCCACAAGCCGCGCCCCGACAAGTTTCGAGACCGAGCGGTATGTGGGATAGCCCGGGTCCGGAATCAGCACTCCGTCTCCCGGATTCAGGAAGGCCATCGAAACGTGCATCACGCCCTCCTTGCTGCCCATAAGCGGCAGGATTTCGTTCGAGGGGTCGAGGTTCACGCCGTATTTGTCGGCATACCACTTCGAGAAGGCTTCCCGGAGCTGCGGGATGCCGATGTATGACTGATAGCCGTGAGCGTCGCTGCGCGCTGCTGCGGCGGCGAGAGTGTCTGTGACCTTCTTCAGGGGTGGCAGGTCAGGGCTTCCGATGCCCAGATTAATGACCTTCGCGCCGCGGGCGTTCATCGCCGCGATTTCCTTGAGCTTCACGGAGAAATAGTATTCTTTCACTTCCGAGATTCTCTGCGCCGGGGTAAAAGCTGTATTCATTTCCATATATCCTTTTTCCGGTCCGGGACCGGCTTGCTAATTTTTCTCTGCCTACGCGGCCTTTTCCTCAGTCCGCCACGGACTGTCTTCCGTCCTCGTATTCGCCCAGCACCTTCAGCATTCCAGTCAGCGGCCTTATCGCGTCCATCGCCTGGCGGTAGCGCCTGTAGTCGGAAAAGAGCAGGTTTATGTAGAACTGGTATTCCCACTCCTTGCCGATTATCGGGACCGACTGGATCATAGTGAGATTCATATCATAGAACGAGAGGACTGAGAGCACCTTCGAAAGGCTGCCGGCAGTGTGCTGGAGAGTGAAGAGCAGGGTGCTCTTGTTCACCGTGCCGTCAGGGCAGAGGTCTTTCAGAACCTCATCGGCCACGCTCCGGTGGGCCAGAATGAGGAATCTCGTGAAGTTCCTCTTGTTCGTCTCTAT
This sequence comes from Bacteroidia bacterium, assembly GCA_030529945.1. Classification (GTDB taxonomy): domain Bacteria; phylum Bacteroidota; class Bacteroidia; order Bacteroidales; family UBA932; genus Cryptobacteroides. The sequence continues at coordinate 22,330 of JAUMVX010000028.1, forward strand.
CCCGTCGGCCAATACGTTCATCCCGAAGAGGGCCGCAGCGTCCGCCGGGCAGATGGCCGCGTGGTCCCGCAGCCCGTTCTCGCTTATCCATTTCGCGCTTGCAGCAGTATCGTCCTTCTCCACCAGTTTCACCCAAGGGAGCTGCTCAAGGTACTCGGCGCACTGCATCAGGGCCATAGGATGGGAGTTGACTTCCCTTATGCCGGAAATCTCCACCCCGGGCAGAGCGACGAGAGCGTGCTTTATGCGGAGCTTGTACTCCCCCGTTATCACGAGATTGCGGGATTCTATCAGCCTGTAATTCTGGAGGATGCTGCCCGCTATGGTGTTCTCGACGGCCATAACTCCCAGTATCGAAGGGTCACGCTCGACCGTATCTGCGAGCTGCGTGAAAGTGTCGCAGTCCACGCAGCTGATTTCGCGTCCTTCGAAATAGCTGCGCGCCGCTATGAAATGGTTGCAGCCGTCGATGCCCTGTATCGCTATTCTTTCCATATCCGGAAGATGTTTGTGATTCTAAAAAAAAATCCCGCAGCTTCGTTGCGGGAGTATCCTAAGTTCATACACTTTCTAACTCGGAAGTTCACACAGATTCCCGCTCTTACCTTTTGTCAAAGTAAAAGTAAAAATAAAAGGAATATGCGTAAACACTGTTCATGCCTTAAATTCTTTCAGATGCAAAGCTATATTTTTTTAATATATTTGCAAAGATTATTAATAATTATTTATGAGCAAAATTAGCATCTGTCGCAGTATCAGCGAGTTACAAAGCTACCTCCCCCAGAATAGAAAGTTTTTCGCCATTATCGATAACAATCTGAAAGATTATTACCGATTCTTCGATAAATGCTATATAATCGAAACTCCGACGGGCGAAAAGTTAAAGAATCTAAGCACGGTGGAAGCTCTCGCCGGCCGTCTTCTGGCAGCGGGGGCCGACAGGAGCAGTTTCATCCTCGGGGTCGGAGGGGGCATCACCGGCGACATCACCGGCTTTCTCGCCTCCATCTACAGACGCGGAGTGGACTTCGCCCTCGTACCGACCACCCTGCTGTCGATGTGCGATGCCTCGATAGGCGGCAAAAACGGGGTCAACTTTCTCAGTTTCAAGAATATGCTCGGAACGATCCGCGAGCCCTCGCAGGTCCTCGTCTGTCCGGAGTTCCTCCGGAGCCTTCCCCTAAGGGAACTGCGCGGGGGAAGCGCGGAAGTGCTGAAAACATTCATAATCTATGATGCGGCATACTACTCCAAGGCCGTGAGCCTCTTCAGCCGCATCGCCGCCGAAGGCCTCCAGAGCGAAGGCGTTATGGAGTCTCTCGTGGACATAGTCGGCAGATGCGCCTCCTACAAGCAGGCCGTCGTGGGGCGCGACCTGTACGAGAAAGGCGAACGGCGGCTGCTGAACCTCGGGCACAGCTTCGCGCACGCCATCGAGAGCTGCCGGCTGTCCGGAACAGGACGGGCCGCAAGCGGCCAATCAGCCTCTCTTCTCCCGCAGGGTGAGGCCGCGAGCGGCCTGTCTCCTGTCTCCCACGGTGAGGCTGTCGCAGTCGGGCTCGTGCTCGCTGCCCGGGCCGCCGCCATCCTCCACGAGGCGGACCCCGGACTGGAAACGCAGATAAGAGAAGACCTCCGAAGCTGCGCTCTTCCCTACAGCCTCGAAGGTCTCTGTCTCGATAAGGAGTTGATGCTCAGAGCGATGCTGCACGACAAGAAAGTCGAGGGCGACCGCATCCATCTCATCCTCCCGCGCCGGATAGGCGAAGTCATCGACCTGCCTTATCCGGTCTCGAAACTCGGGGCGCTGCTGGAAGTGTGATTCCGCATACCCGGCAGAGTATCAGCGGTGCCTCCGCAGTATCTGGGCAGCGTCTTGACAGTACCCCGCTTCCGCCGTGCGGATAACTCTTCTCAGTCCTGATACTCCACCTGCAGGTCGTAATCCCAATGAGGGAAGTACAGGTTTCCGCCCTTCCACTCGACCTCGCCGCGCTGGAAATCGACTGTCTCGCTGCGCGGATACTTCTTCTGCGGCACGAGGGCGCGGCCGTAATCGCAGTTCACGGTCATCCTGTAGGAATCCATCCCTCCGAAATAGCTTTCTCCTCCGAACGACTGGTCCACAGGAACCCAGCCGAAATCATCCAGCCATATCTCGCTCCAGTCGTGCAGGTTCACCGAACCCGGATGCATCATAAACCCGCTCTGGAAACGGGCCGGAATCCCGGCGCTGCGACAGAGGGTTATGAACAGCAGGCTCACCTGGCCGCAGTCTCCGTGACCGCTGTCCAGCACATACATAGGGATGTTCTCTATGGTGGAGTACTCTCTGGCGGAAGCCCAAGGGAACGAAGCATCTATCCACTCATAGAACGCGCGGGCCATTGCTGCCTTGTCCGTAAGGCCCCGTGAAAGCGAGTCGCGAAGAGCGAGAATCTCCGGAGTGAAGACAATATGCTTCTCCCTCTCTCCGAGATAGTTCTCCGGAGCGTTCAGGGCGCTGAGGCCCTCCTCAGAAGCCGGAACCGCCGGCTCTGAAATTCCTACCGGATACCACTCCGAAGATGCCGTGTATTCGAATTCTTCGTAGAAAACGGTCTTGCATCCCGCCGCAGCCTTCGCTTCCATATAGAGAGTGGAATGAGCACAGCCGTCACCCGAGAAGACCAGATCGGCACAGGTCCTGTCCTCCGTGCGGAATTCATTCCTCACCGCATCTCCGGCATCCACGATCCGCCATCCTGCGGCAATGAACTTCACACCCGTCTGTCTCGGCACGTCGCTGCGCGGAAATGGCAGCCAGCAGCGGAGCGTTTCGCCGGCGGGAGCCGCATCAGGACCCACGGTAAGCGTATAGCGAACCCGCATACGCACCGGCAGACCTATATTCTCTCCCCCTGCCATCACGTCGCCTGCCAGAGTAGAAATCTGGCGCGAGCCGAGAGCATAGTGGGGCGAGAGCTCCGGACCATCCGCAATCAGCTTGATTTCAGCGCATCTGCCATCGACGCGGAAGAGGTTCGGCGCGGCGTTGCGGAAATACCTGAGCTCTCCTCCGATCTCCATCGCCTCCAGTTTCCCGGACTCCGTCCAATCCCGTATCTCCTCCTCGTTCACATCCGGTATGTACCTCTGTATGTATGTCTTGACCTCCTCGGCGCTCCTGCAGAAATCCACGCCTATCCTGTACTGCAGGTCATCCTCCCAGCTGTACTTCTGTACCTTGTCACTCCGGCAGGACACCGCCGCCAGAGATAGCGCGAGCGCTACACATCCCGATAATTTATTCATCTTCATCTCGTATTTCAGATTTCCGTAAAGATACGGACTTCTCTCGAATGGACATCGGAATTCCGGAACTTTTTCACATTTATCTTATGCTGAAACGTAGCTTAAAAAGGACAGATAAGGGGCGCAGCTTGTATATGGATGACCAGGCTGTATTCGTGCTGAATATGGCTTTGCCATAATATCGGGCGTTCAGCAGATTATTTCCTTCGATAATATACTCCATACGTTTCCGTGAAAATGAGAAAGAGGCATTGACGAAAAACATATTGCGGGACTCGCTCTCCACAGCGCTGTTGTAATAATGATTGGTGCGGAAGCCGACGACACACTGCTTGCCAAGCAGCAAGTCAGCGCCTATCCTTTGGTTTAATGTGTGGATGGACGGAATGGCGCTGTTCCCGGAGAGATGAGTGCCATACCCCGTATATGTGCCATTATACGAAAGAAGGACTGACATCGAAATCCGGGAGCTTACATCCAGTCCGGAAGACCAGCTGTAGCTTACTCCTTTCATCCATTGCTCCTGCCTGTAGTACTCGTGCCAAGAGCGCGAATATGAAGCTTCAGCCTTTACGGTCGTACCTATGTCGTTAAAACGCTTACCGGTGCCGACATTCACTGAAATTCCCGAGCCGCTGTTAGGTTCATATATGAAAACGGTCCTGCTGAGTATCCCGTCATAATGAATCCCATATGTGCCTTCATAGGAATTGTGATATCCCGAGACCTTGGCGTTCAGGAACAACGAATGGACAACGTCGGAATAAGACAGGTCACAGGCTATGACTGATGAGCGCGATTTGTTCAAAACCCCTCCCATAGATGTGATGTTGCGGTAGTTGCGCATAATGTACCCTCCATACATCCGGTATAAGCCCGAAAGGCTTTGGAAATGTTGCGCCGAGAGTCTCATAGTGACATAATTCCGCAGCTCCCACTTGAGGGACAGGCTGGGACTGAAGCACGGAGTCGTCTCTTTTTCATCCTGCCCTCCGGGCATATCATCCACATTCGTATGGGCCAGCTTGACAGGAAGCGACAAATCAAGATTAAAGCGGCGATCGGGGCTGTAGCTGACCGAGGGGTTCAATTCTCCTTCAAACCGGCGCCAACGAATGTCGTTCCGGAGAGAATCAGCTTCTCCCAGCCGGGTCATAAGGCGTTCGATGTCCATATTCAAATGACAGGAGAGCCCTAAAATCCAATTCTTATAATGAAAGGAAGTCACGGCAGAGTTGGTGGAGTATATTTTTCCGGACCTGACGCTCTGCGAGAGATCCTCCCCGTCTCCAAGGATGTACGGATATGGATTCGGCTTAATATTTAAGCGCGAGTCTCGCTGCCCGAGATATGTGTTGGAATAAGCGCTTAACATCAATTTGTTAAAACGGCGGTTGAAACTGAGTCTGTTCTGGACTTTTGTCAGAGGAAGGGCAGCGTGTTGAACGATTTCTCCGGTATCATTCCAAATGCTTCCGAAGTCTTCTTTTTTTTCCGCATCGAACGATATCTTGTCCTCGAGATAAATTTCACGGGTATTCGCCCGATACAGTATATCCGTATGCAGATTGTCTTTGGCATTGTTTGAAGATATGTCCTCGACTATGGAAAACGACGGCTCTCCGTCCAGATAATACGTCGTATTGCTTGAAGAAGACGACTCTTGCTTGTCGTGGACATAATAGGCATCGATTGCCAGTTCTCTCCCGTCCCCCAATTTGACGATTCCGTTGGCAGATGACGCATGAATATCGTTTTGGAGCCAAGTTCTCGGGTCAACAGGAGGGGAGGACGGAGTAATTATACCTATCAATTCGGGCATTTCCAGACCGGAACCGGATACTGAAGCCAGCTCCTTGGAAACATCATCACCTATGTTGTTTGTCTTGTATGTCAAGATAGTCTGGTAATATTTTGTGAAAAGCATAGGCGTAAGTTGCACATCCCGCATAAACGGCTTATAGCCGATGCCCGCTTCCACACGTCCGTTCCAAGTTCCTTTCGCACCTTCCTTCAATCTCAGATTCAGCGCGGCCCGGTCTGACCGCACCCAACCTTCCAGCACCTTTTTGGGCTGATGGTTTTCATATATTTCAACTGCGGCGATATCTGAGGCCTGAATATTATTGGTAGCGATACCATAACGGTCGTCCAACATATCAAGGTTTTCTATATAAAAACGGTTGATAGCCGTACCGTTATATTTGATGGTTCCATTCCCGGAAACCTCCAGACCCGGCATTTTCCTCAAAACGTCGCCGATGCTATGGTCAGCCCGCTCACGAAACTGTTCGACATAGTATGTCAATGTATCGCCACCCCTCTTTATAGGGCTTGACTGTATCGTGGCCTCCCGTATCTGAAGGGCCTTCTGTTTGACACTGAAGTTCAAATTGTGATGCCCTTCTGGAATCAATCCGGTTATGGACTCGATGTTAAATCCAGATACATTGATCTGCAAGGTATCCAGTGAGGATTCAGCGGCAAGTGAATACTTCCCCTCCACATCAGATAAGGTATAGCTTACTATGGAGCGGGTTTGGGGATTTGTCAAAAAGATGTTCACTCCCTCCAGCCTTTCATTTGTCACCGCGTCGCGGACGATGCCGTTTATCATATATTGGGCACAGACGGGGGACTCCGCAATCGCGAAGGCAATGACAAGGATGGCCATCACTCGTATCCTATTCATAATAAAGATAGTTAAGGTCATTGTAATCATATATGTCCGGCAATTCTTTGCCGTCATACAAAACAAACGGGGTCTTATTTATACCGTGATCAATAACGAATGCGTTATGGCGATACGCTATTGAGGAAATCTCTTTACCCGGCGCCCAATCTTCTGGAGGTTCTTCACCATCCCACCAACCCTCAATAGTTTTAGTGAATGCATCGTCTTTCTTCTCTGTGTATAGCTTTATCAGCCACGAGGACAAGATTATTGCCTCTTCAGTTGGTGAAGCCAATATAATATTAATCCTGAAGTCCTCCAGAGATTGAATAGACTTGACAATCTGCCTGCAATGAAAACACAACGGATTGAGAACGACAACAAGGGTGTGTTCATACTCAGATGCCTTATTGCTTAACGTGATAAAGTCGATATCGCTGTCTTTTATCAACAGAGGCTGCTTCCCGATAAGAAAAGGGAATATGTCTGTTCTGTACAGAAGGTTTTCGTGCTTGATTCTTAGCGTGTTATTCTCCATCAACCATTTTTTTCGCCTATCCATCAAGATTGCGGCAAACAGGCACGCGGCAAAACTCAATGAGGTGAAAAAGACTGCATTAAGAATGGTTGAATAATCCGGTAGCGTTGTGACTATACGTAATGAAAACAAAATCTGTACTGACAAGGATATATCAATGCCTGTGCAAATGGGGCAGAATCGCCGTAGTTTCAGTTGCAGGTATATCGAATATACTATCATTGGCAGGGCAAGTATTGAGGCACACCCAATTACAACACGTGTCCCTATATTCGTAGGCATCAATACGAAAGTCGTCAGTAGAATGCAGTAATATATCAATGCCAATGTCCCTAGCGGTATGAGGCCAAACAATTTTGCCCCATTTGACCCGAGGAGTTTCGAGCAAGAGTCTTGTCCGGACAAATAGCACAAACCCTTTGATGCGGATTTGTTAAAAGCTGATTTATATACAGCTAATCCCGAAAATAACCAGCCTGTGAATAATGTAAGGGCAAAAAGCGCATCAAAGGTTGAAAGACGATTCATCCAGGCCACGGACAGTAGCGCAAGAAAAAGAGTAGTGATGATTAGTCCGACAATAACCCATTCGTCCAGTTTCCAGATTAAATGACGTATGAATGACCCGATGTTCCGCCTTTTGGCCGTCCCGGTGGTTATTCTTATTTCATATATGTCGGCATAGTCTTCCCGTGAATAATGTCCTTCGACATTTTCGCCTAATATCAAAGGCTGGCTCAACTGCGGGATGAACAGTGCTGTTTCTTTCGTGATTTCATCGGGAGAAATAGAATTTGCCCGAGATATCCGATGTTCTATCCCAAAATAGTCCAAGACATCGCTGACGCATCGCAAGCTATTGGGCATTGGATGGAGGATAAACTGTTGCTGAACGGCTATTTCATCAGCCATCCAACCATTCATCACCATAAACGATGTCAACAGTTCAATCCGCTCCCGCATATGTTTACTCAACTTCCATAGGGAAATAGGGATGCATATAATTATCCGGTGTAAATATTGAATAGTCATTAGCACCATTATTCCTGCCAATATGGCTCCCTATCATATAACCTTTCTCTCTGTCACTGTTTTGGATGGGGGAGCTATAATGCTCGCGCTCTACTCGTCTGAACACATCTCTTTTTAACCTCTGTAGTGTTATCCCGATCGGAATGTCGATGCTTTCTTCGGTTCTTTCGATTCCGATGCAAGAGAAAGAATAATACAGCTCCTCGTCTTCTGCCTTCATTATCAGCCCCGGAAGACCAGCAAATTTCCACAGACCACAATCAACGGGTATTTCTGGGCAGAACCACACGGTCCAATTTCTGCCGGCATAACTGGTCTCGGCTTTCTGGCATAAATAGCCGAGAATCTGAAGTGTTTCGTCCCGGATTTCCCAATTAAATGTCGGCTGGTCCTCTTCATATACGATAGCATAGTCTTTTTTCAATGGCAAGGCATGATAATTCGCGACTCTCTTCTCTTTCAAGTCCCGATATACAAACCAATTGATAATGTCCTTATAATCCATAGAGCGTCCATATTCTATGGCTTCATCTATTGAAACAGTGTTCTGCATAGATTGGCACCAGAAATAATAGCCGAATGAATGGATGATTCTTTCCCCTACAAGGACAACAACGCGATCCTTCGCATACTTTCTCACACCAAGCGTATCTACCACCAGATCAGCGTCATAAGTTACTCTCAAACAAGCATTGTCCAACGCCTTTACCTTCTTAAGATGCCAGGGCGAGAAGTGAGGCCAAGGCTCGCGGTAAACACCGCTGTATAGCGTGAATTGACTACTTTGAAGGGCCTCATTCAATGTCCACTCCCTAAAAGTCTGCCCACATAAACAGGTCAAGTTCAGGAGACATACTATAAGTAATAATGATTTCTTCATATGATATATTAAGTAACATGTAAAAAATAAGCTGCATCAATTGGCCGGTTTAACGAGATAGTT
>JAUMVX010000029.1 GCA_030529945.1 Bacteroidia bacterium
GTTAAGAACGGCTTACTGTCCTTCCTTCTGAATTACTACACTACCGCCAGAGGTTCCGGCAGCCTCCTCATCCGCCAGATGGTCGGCGACCTCGTCAACGGCCGCCCGAAGGACTTTATGAAACGGATGGAAGCGTTCTTCGCAAGGCAGAACTATCAGATTCAGGGGAATGCAGAGAGGGACTTCCACTATGCGATGAGCATCATCCTTCAGCTGCTCGGAGAAACCGTGACCGTCCGTTCGGAAGATGCCACATCTGAAGGAAGAATTGATATACTTGTGGAAGTGCCCCGCTTCATTTACATTATCGAAATCAAAATCAACGACACAGCTGAGGCGGCCCTGAAGCAGATAGAGGACAGGGGCTACGCCCGCAAATACGCCGATGATACCCGCCAGATCTTCAAGATAGGCATCCGCTTTTCAGCGGAATCCCGTTGCGTTGATTCTTGGGAAATCGCCGAATAAGCCCTCCCTCAACCCTCTCCCGTCGCAGAAATGAGATTGGACGGCCCGGCGGGCCGTCCAATTCTGTCTTCATCGCTGCCGGACGGACTGCGGCACCCATCACTCCCGGCTATTTGCACATCTCGTTGCACGTTTCACTTCTACGGGAAAGAGCAAGTTCTGCAGACTCGCCGCGAGAGCGTCATCTTTTGCAGGTGAAGCGAAAAAATACTATTTTTGCGTTCGCCTCGGATTATGTCTTTTGACAAAGACCGTTTGAGGTTATTGAAATGAAGAAAGATAACAGACATACATTCATCGACCTTTTTTCCGGAGCCGGAGGAATGTCTTATGGCTTTGAGATGGCGGGATTCAGACCGATATTGGCCATTGACAATTGGCAGGACGCTCTGGACACCTACGCTCTAAATAATCCCGGAATCCCCACACTATGCGCCGACCTGTCTTCCTTAGATATCGAAGAAGTGGCTGCACGATACCGGCTTAAGGATGTTGATCTGATAGTGGGAGGCCCTCCCTGCCAAGGCTTTTCCGTTGCCGGGAAAAGAATCGTGGACGATGTCAGAAATAGGCTGTACAAATCTTTTGTCCGCTTCGTGGAAGTGTGTAAGCCCAGGGCCTTCGTTATGGAGAACGTCCCGAACATCCTCTCTATCGGTGGAGGCTGCGTGAAAGAATCAATTATCGGGGATTTCTCCGCTCTCGGCTATGATGTCAATTGCCGGGTTCTGACAGCATCTGATTTCGGGGTTCCGCAGAACAGACGCCGTGCGATTTTTGTCGGCGTGAAGAAAGGCAAATTCTCGTTTCCCGAACCATATTCCAATGAAAGAGTGACCGCCTCACAGGCGATATCAGATTTGCCTGAGGCTACCCTCTCCGATGGCTCGGCTTATACTGAACCGGCATCAAGCAAATATCAGGAGTGGGCCAGAATGGGTTCTGCGGGGGTTTATAATCAGGAAGCGACTGTTCATAGTGACCGAACAGTCCGGATTATTTCCCTTGTCCCTGACGGGGGCAACTATAAGGATCTGCCTTTGAATCTGCAGGATACAAGGAAAGTGCACATCGCTTGGACACGGCTCTGCAGCACCAAGCCGAGCATCACTATCGATACGGGACACAGACATTATTTTCACTATCGTTACAACAGGATACCTACAGTAAGAGAATGCGCAAGAATACAGTCGTTCCCGGACAGATATATCTTCCTTAAAAGCAGAACCAGCCAATATAAGCAAGTCGGCAATGCCGTTCCTCCTCTGATGGCAAAAGCTATTGCGGAGAGTGTCAACGATTCATTGAAACAGGAGCAGTTATGTATAAAGTCCCACAAGAGTTCTATCTGAGACTGCATCATATCCGTCCCCGGTTCAAAAACGATGTGGAGAATGTGCTGCTTTATGTGGCTCAGGAGTGTTCTAAGATTCCGGAATGCGCTATGCAAGACTATGGGAAAGCCCTCAACGCGTCCATTCGTCTCTATCCGGGGAATGAATCGAAGACACAGAAGAGGATTCACCGCAGATGTCTGTGAAAAAGTTAAATTGATGCTATGGCGACAGTAAAGACGGTCTCGCTATTTTGCGGCTGCGGAGGAATGGACTTGGGGATAGTCGGAGGCTTCGATTATCTCGGGGAACGGTATGCTGCCCTGCCTTTCAGGATAGTAAAGGCTGTCGACAATGACCCTTATTGCACCAAAATCTATAACGACAATTTCAGTACAAAGTGTGAAGTGGCTGATGTAAAAGGACTTGACGCTCAGTCTTTACAAGATTTCGATCTGCTTGTAGGCGGCTTTCCCTGCCAATCGTTCTCAATCTCCGCTCAAAATCCGCCGAGGCTAGGCTACAAAGATGACAGGGGGAAACTGTTCTTTGAGATGGTCCGGATACTTAAGGAGAAGCAGCCCAAAGCTTTCATCGCTGAAAATGTCAAGGGACTGCTGTCAGCCAATAAGGGGCTGGCGTTCCCGATGATAATCGGCGAATTCGAAAAGGCCGGATACTATGTCAAGCATAAACTGGTGATAGCTTCCGATTTCGGTGTCCCTCAGAAGCGGGAAAGGGTCATCATCGTAGGCTTTAAAGATGCCGCCTCCTGCGCGAAATTCTCGTTCCCGGAAAGCGTAAGTGAAAAACATATCCTGAGAGATGTAATAGACAGCACTGCGGACGGAGAAGAAAAATGGTTCTTCAGCGAGAAGGCTGTGGCGGGAATGATGAACGTCAAGGAGAAGATGAACAAAGGCCGGATACAAAGCCTCGACAGTCAGTGCAACACCATCAGTTCACATCTGGCGAAAGTCAGCCTCAACTCCACAGATCCGGTACTGTTCGTAAACGGAAGATACCGCCGTTTTACTCCAAGGGAAGCTGCCAGAATCCAGTCTTTCCCGGATAATTTTGCTTTCTCGACGGTGTCCGAGTCTAAACAGTACAAGGCAATAGGTAATGCTGTCCCTCCTGTTATGATGTGGCACATCGCCAGAGCGGTCGCTGAAGTCTTGGACCATTGAGTAATCCTCAGGGAGATAGCTCAGCGCAGGTAAGATGAGATTGGACGGCCCGCCGGGGGCCGTCCAATCCTGTTTCAACGAACGTGTGCACTGCCCGAAGAGGCTACTTCACTCTCTTCATAACGTAGCAGAAGCCGAACATATCGGGTTCGAAGCCGTCCCACCAGTTCTCGAGGAACGGCGGCTGGTCGTAGTCCTTGGTGATCAGCCAGAGGTTCCCGTCCTCGTCGAAGCGCATCGCGACTGCGCCCTTGCCGATGGTCTCGCTGTCAGCGGAGAACGCGCGGTTGCATTTGGAAAGTTCGAAATAGGTCAGGTAAATCCCCTCCATCGTCCACATATAAAGCTCATAGGTGCAGTAATCCCCTATCTTCTCGGAGTAAGCGGCCATATTTATAGGGGCGCAGTAGCTGAGTTCACACTCCCTGAGATAATTGCCCAGATCGCCCTTCATCTCTCCCGGAACGAGCTTGAGAACGCCGTCCTCCACGGAGAAAGTAATCTGATAGCCCTCATTGTGGGTAGGCATAAGGTCGGGATCATCCTCCATCTCCATAGCGAAATACTCCCACTCCTCAAGTCCAGGAACCTCCACGAACTCCCAGGTTCCCGCAAGCTGCGAGAAACGCAGGACGCCCTTAACCGTGACGGTCTCGGAGACATTGTTTCCGGCATAGAAACGTGCGCTGAGCTTGCTCTCGTCCACCTTGACCACGACAGGCTTCTCGCTTCCGAGTTCCACTTCCTTGTCGGTGGCCACAAGGGTCGCGGTACCCTTGTTCGTGCCGGCAGCGACCTTGAACACCTGCACTCCGCCCTCGACGGTGAAGTCCTCGCCGAGAACCGCCGTGGACTTGGCGTCGAAAGTGAAAGGTATCTCCATATCGGACGTGGCCGTGAAGTTCTTGCCGCTGTTCATTCCCTGAAGTTCCAGAGTCAGCGTGCATCTGTTCAGAAGGTCGGCGCTCGTGGAGGCGAAGCTGTAGGCGATCTTCTCCTTGGCCTCGACCGCTATCACCATAGACAGCGCCGTACCGGCCTGATAGCCGTCAGGGACGGCGAAAGTCAGGCTGATGTTCTTGCCCTCGGTGATGTTCTCCAGAGGTGTCACCTCGATGAAGGCGCTGCTTTCGCCCGCTGCGAATACGAAGCTCTGCGAGGAGAGGCTGTACTCCTTGCCGGCTTCGGCCGTACCGGACACCTGCACAGGCACGGTGAGAGAGGCCTCCACAGGCTTGGATACCGACATCTGGACTGTCAGAGGAGAATCGGCGAGCAGAACAGCCTGAGTCTTGACGAACTGGATGCTCGGTTTCTCCTTGGTGCAGGACATCACGCACAGTGCTGCCGCTGCGAGAATCATTAATGCTTTTTTCATTGCTTTATGAGTTTAACGTTAACTGTCTGATAACCCTTCGGGAGCCGGCGGCCCCGTCCGGGAGAGGAAGCTGTCATTTTCTGGAAACGGCAGCGTCATATTCGTCCTTCGCGGCCTGCACCAGAGCGCGTTCCTCAGCCGTCGGAGTCTCCCCCTTGGGCAGCTGATAATAGTCCGAGCGGTCGTCGGTCTTCGGAGTGAGTTCCTGATAGGAGCAGGAGGACAGCAGCAGAGCCGCAAGCACTGCCGACACTGCGGCTGCGGCCGCCAATGCATATTTACGATACATAGCCTTCATTCTGAATCATCTTGTCATTTAAATCAGTGTCGCCCTTGTAGATGGGGGCGGTGTAGAGATAGCGCTTCGTGGTGTACTTGAGTCCGTTGTTTATGACCCACATTTCCGGGCATCCGTTGCGCTTGAGCTCGAACCAGCGGTCGGCCTCCAGATAGAGTTCCTTGCGCCTCTCGTCGAAGATGGCGGACATAAGCCTGGACAGAGGCCGGCCCTGCGAATCCTCCTTTATGAGAGCATTCTGATTCACTTCGGGGAGAGTGTCCATAGTGTAATCCTCCACCCCTTCGATACGGTTGCGCCGCAGATAGTTCAGCTGCTCCAGAGCCTTGGCCTCGCTGCCCGTCTGAGCATAAGCCTCGGCGAGCATCAGCACTATCTCGGAACCCCTCACCTTCGCGCTGGAATTCTTCATATTCAGACGCTTCGCGTCGAACGAAACCGCGTAGCGGACATCCTTTTCCTTATCGGCGTCGAAAAGCCGCACCAGGGACGCGCTCACGGGACGGGTGCGCAGATCCTTGATTATCATCGAATAATACCAGTCCAGGTCGCAGCTGTTGTTTATGTGCGAGCGCACTATCACCTCCTGTCCGGAGGCGTTCTTGGCCTGAATCATAGAGGCGTACTCCCCTATCGTGGCGAGTCTGTATTCCTTCACCGTCATCAGCTGCTCGCAGAGGGGAATCACGGAAGCGTAATCTCCCGCCCAGAAAAGAAGCTTGGCCAGATAGGCCTTCACCACATTCTCGGTGAAGAGGAACATCCCGTCCGTGATATGGTAGTCCATAGATTTCTTCAGCAGGTCTGCGGCATACTCCACGGTCACGTCCAGAGGCTCGCGGGCGGGCATCGCCTCCATATCGAAGCTGTCGATCAGAGGAAGCCCCAGCCGGGAGGCGGCTCCGGAAGGGCTGCAGGCCTCGCAGTAATTGCGGATGAGATTATAGTAGCAGATTCCCTTTATGGCATAGCTCGCGGCCATCAGCTTGCGGGAGAGCTCCGTGTCCCGGCCCCTCATATTCTCCAGAACTATGTTGCAGTCGCGGATGACGGCGAAAGTGTTCTTGTAGGTGAGCTGGCGCGCGTTTATCTTGTCTCCCGCGTAGGCCGCGAGGGAGCCGATCTTCACGTTCGCGTCGAGATTGTCCGAGAAGCTCTCGTAGAGGATGATCCCGTCATAGTTTCCTATGATGTACTCGTCCTCGCCGCCTTCTATGCTGTTTATGCGATTATGGATGAGAGAGGCGAACTCTTCGTCGGTCTCGGGGATCACCTTGCCCTGAGGCTGTACGCTCAGGTAGTTCCCGCAGCCGGCCGCGAGAAGAAGAAGTGCAGACAGAATCGGAAGTTTATATGCATTCATAAGATTAAAGGCTGAGATTCATACCGAAGGACACGCTGCGCGTGGTCGGATAAGTCGCCCCGGGAACTTCGGGATCCATACCGTCATAGGAGGTGATGGTGAAGAAGTTGTTCAGGGAGAGATTGAAGGAGACGCTGTCCGTGCGCAGCTTGCGGGTCAGGGCGGAAGGCAGCGACCAGGTGAAGATTATGGACTTTATCCTCAGATAGGAGACGTCCTTCAGATAGATGGCGTCCACTATGTTGTAGTCCATAGGGTTGTAGTAGCTGAAATTGTACTTGTAGCCGAAATAGTCGTATATGCGCGGGTACTTGACCCCCTGCGTATTGGACGAAGTCCAGCGGTCCGTGCGGTCTTTCGTGACGTTCAGGTGGTTCGAGTAGAGATCGCTGTACTGCGACTGCACGGTCTCGGTGGAGACTCCCTCGTGGCGCGGCGAGTAGTAGGATGCCGGCGAGGAGATCTTGTCGTAGCGCTTGGCACCCAGCGAATAATAGCCGTTCACGCTCAGCCTGAAGGACTTGTAGGAAGCGGAAAGGTTGAAGCCCCCCGTAAACGGAGCGATGGAGGTACCGAGGTAGTAACGGTAGTTGTCCGCCTTGTTAAGGTCGGTCGCGACGGAAATCTCGGAGTCCGGACGCAGCCGGAACGCGTAGAGTCCCGAGTCGGCGTCGATGCCCGTCAGCTTGCCCGAGAGGATCGCCCCGACGGGATAACCCTCCACGTATCTGTCCTTCACGGTAATCTTGTTCGCGTAGGACGGGGTGTAGCGGGTGACTTTGTTATAGTTATAGGCGAAGTTCACGGAGGCTGTGAGACTGAAGTCCTTGCGCCGGACTATCTTGCCGCCGAGGGTGAACTCGACTCCGCTGTTCAGTATGTCCGCGGAGTTGAAGTATTGCGAAGTGAATCCGGTGGTGGAAAGCACCTGGGAGGAGGTCACGATGTCCGTGCTCTTGCGCAGATATCCCTCCGTGGAGAAGGTCAGGGCATCGTTCCAGAGCCCGAGGTCGAGCGACGCCTTCACGTCCTGGGTCTTCTCCCAGCGGAGATTCGGATTCGGGGCGGACGGGATGTAGCCGAGCATATAGGCGGTGTCGTTCCAGTAGCGGTACTGCTGCCTGTAGTACTGCATCACGAGGTTCGGGGTCGTGGATGTGTTCACGTCGCCGGTGAAGCCCGTGGCGACCCTGAAGGTCAGATGGCTGACAGCCGGGAAGCGGTCCATAAAAGCCTCCTCCCCGATATGCCAGGCCCCGCCGGCGCTCCAGGTCGGATTGAACTGGCGGTCCATACCGAAGTTCGAGCTGCCGTCCGTGCGGACGGAGAAATTGAAGACGAAGGTCTTCTTCAGATAGTAGTCGGCGGAAGCGTAGAACGAGGCGTAACGGTTCTCGGTGAAATATTCGCCCGAGAGGGCCTCCACCGCCCTCACCCACGCGTCGCTCTCGCCGGAGATGGTCGGGAGGGAGCTTGTGGCGGTCTTAGGGTCGTAATTGTAGCGCTTCGTGAAGATGGTGTTCGAGGACGAGCCTCTGATCTCGGTGCCCGCTATGGCCGAAAGCGTGTGGGAGCCGAAGGTCTGATTATAGGCGAAATGGCCGCGCAGCACATAGCTGCTGCGGTTCGCTGAGTTCTGGGTGATGGAGCCGTAGAGCTTGTTCTGCGAGTATTTGTCGTTCCCGAGGCGGTCCTTGAAGGCCGTGTAGGTGTCCTTGCCGACGGTCTTGTCGGTGCGGTTATTCGAGAAGGAATAGGAAGAGAGGCCCACGAAGCGCAGAGGCTTGAGTATCTTCACCTCCAGCTGTCCGCGCACCGTGTTCGCGAAATTCACCGTCGAAGTGCTGTTCTCGCTGAGTTCGCGGATGATGTTGAAGCCGTTTGCCGGCATAACCTCGGTCGTGCTGCCGTTCATCACGCCCAGAGAGAAATAGGTCTCGTCCGCGGCGTAGCTGCCGTCATCGGCATAGACCCTCTCGTAAGGATTCGCGAAATAGGCGTAGGTGAAAGCGTCCACGTAGCTGTCCGGCGACACGGAGGACTGTCTGGAGAGGTCCGCGCCGAACTCTATCCTGACGGGGTCCGCAGGGTTCATCGTCATATTCGCCGTGACATTGTAGCGGCCGTAATTGTTCCCGATGAGCATACCGTTCTCATCGGAGTATCCCAGGGAGAGGTAGTAGGTGTACTTGTCCGCTCCGCCGCTCATAGAGACGTGGTGGTTATGCGAGAAGGTATTTCGGAAGAGTTCCCTGTACCAGTCTGTGGTATGATCCCCGAGGGCGGCGATATATGCGTCCTGCCGGGCCTTGTCGTCCTTCATATAGGCGAAGTCGCCCAGACCGGCGCGTATCTGCCCCACGATTCCGACCACCGGATACACGGCCTCGCCGGCGGCGTATTTATCCGCCGAGAACTCGCTCCAGAGTTCATCCTCCCAGGCGAGCTTCTCGCGGGAATCCATAAGGTTCACGCTGCGCTGCGGAGAGAAGGAGAAGGAGAAAGAGTTCGAGTAGGAGAGCTTCATCCTGCCTGCCTGGCCCTTTTTCGTCGTGACCACTATGACCCCGTTCGCGGCACGCGAGCCGTAGATCGCCGCTGCCGCCGCATCCTTGAGGATGGTGACGTTCTCGATGTCGTTCGGGTTTATCCCGCCGACTCCGCTGACGAAGATGTCATCGAAGCCTCCGGCCTTTATCTGCTCGGAGGTCAGGTCCGGAGTGTCGTTCTGTAGCGGCACGCCGTCCACCACCCAGAGCGGGCTGGAACTGCCGGAGAGGTTGTTCACGCCGCGGATGCGTATGCTCGACTGCTGCCCGGGCCGTCCCGAAGTGGCCGAGACAGCCACTCCCGCGACCTCACCCTGCATAAGCGAGGCTACCGATGTAATGGGTTTGCTCTTGAATGTGTCCGACGAGAGGATTCCGACCGAGCCGGTGATGCGTTTCGTGGTGGTCTGGGCATAGCCTGTCACCACCACCTGGTCGAGAAAGTCCGCCTCGTAGGCGAGGACTATGGAAATCTTGTCCAGACTGCCCTTCAGAGGGTATTCCACAGTCTCCATCCCGACGAACGAGAATACCAGGGTCCGTGCCTTTTCCGGAAGGACAAGCGAGAACGTGCCGTCGGTTTCAGTCATAGTACCCTTTCCGGGCACTTCCTTCACAGCCACGCTCGCTCCCGCCAGAGGCTCTCCCTGATCGTCTTTCACCACTCCCCGCGCCGTCCTCTGGGAATATGCCAGAAGCGGGACGAGAAGCAGGACTGCCATAAGCAGAAAGCGTTTTTTCATAAGTATCACAATTACGGGACTCCGGAAAAACCGGCTTCCCAAATTAAAACTGCCCCGGAACAGCGTACAGTCCGGGGCAGTCCCCTCCTAAAGAGGGTTCTCAGGGTAATACGCTACTCCTCCGCGCGCGTCCTCCAGTCACTTTGCGTGAAATAATCCGGAAAAACGCCGCGTTCCACGACTTCACCTGACGCAAGTCTGACGTATGTCCCGAAGTGCCGCTCCCCTTCACGCAGAAGAATCACGCGCGCCCCCGGCTGCAGATTGTTATAGACAGTGTTGCCTCCGCCGTAGCGTCCGTAGCACAGAATAACACCCTTCCACATCGTGACATAGTCGTTGTCGTGGTCGTGTCCCACAAATGTAGCAAAAATATCTCCACAATCAAGTATCGCGTCGAACATTCCGCTGATATGGTACGGAGCGCAGCACGCCTCCATCCTCGTCCCGAACAGCGGCGCGTCGTCGCTGGCCGAGGCCTCGCGGTACTCCGGAAGCGGAATATGGAAAAAGCCCAGAGCCGGAAGAGGAACTCCTCCGTTCGCCTCCGTATAGGCGGCGCTGCGGGCGCGGTAAGCCTCGATCTGGTCCTCGTGAATCCGGTCGTACTCCACGAAATTGCCCTTCTTATCGAAGATGTGCGCGTTCGAGTCGATGCAGTACAGCACGGCCGCCACCCTCTCACCGCAGGAGGAAAGCAGCTCCACCGTATAGTCCGGAGACTCCACATCGCCCCTCGGAGGGTTCACGCAGTTCTCGAACGAAGCGGCTATGTCGTAGAGGACGCTTCTCGGCACTCCGAACTCATCATCGTGATTCCCGAAAACCGTGCAGAAAGGCACGCCGAAACTGTCGATGTACGAGAGAATCTCACGCATATTCCTGTCGGAGGGACGCGCATAGACGATATCTCCCGTGAGCACGACCAGGTCGGGACGCTCGATGCGCATAACGCTGTCCACCAGAGCGCGGACCTTCTTTGCCGCCGGCTTGTCGCCGACATAGTGCAAGTCAGTCAGCTGCACTATCTTAATCTGTCCGTCAGCGTGAAAGCGCAGCTGGTTGCTCCGCGCGGCCAGCGGCAGAGCGAGGCACAAGGCCAATGCCGATATCAGAATCTTTCGCATACTTTTCATATATACGGACGTCCCCTCCCCCGGGGACGTCCAATCCAATTCTAATCCATCTTCCCCGAAGCCTTCCAGAACATCTCGATCTCTTCGAGCGTCTTGCCTGTCGTCTCAGGTATCTTCTTCCACATCAGATACATATACGGCAGACACATCAGCGCGAAGAAGAAGAATGTGCCGGCAGGCGTCAGATGGTTCATAAACCAAGGCGTGAACTGCCCGATCAGGTAGGTCCCCACCCAGAGGGAGAGACCGGCGATGGACATCGCGATGCCGCGCACGCGGTTCGGGTACATCTCGGACAGCAGCACGAAGACTACCGCGCTGATGCTGATGGCCTGGCTGAATATGTAGAGCAGGAAGAGCACCAGCAGCACTACAGGGCTGACGCCCCAATCCGCGCCGCAGAGGAAATACAGCCCTATGAGCACCAGACAGACTATCATACTGCTGACTCCGTAGTAGATGAGTTTCTTGCGGCCGACCCTGTCTATGATGAACACGGCCAGCACGGTGGTGAGCATATTGACAAGTCCCACAAGCACGGTCGAGAAGGAGGAGTCCTTGCTCGCGAGCCCCGCGTCCGCGAAAATGTCCGGGCCGTAATAGAGGACGGCGTTGACGCCCATAAATTGGCCGAGCATAGCGATGGCCACGCCGAGCAGGACCGCCTTGCGGATACCCGGTTCGAGCAGGGCACGCCACTCGCTTTTCACTTCGCCCGAGAGCGAAGCTTTCGTGAGAGCGAACTCTTCACGCGCCCCGGCGTCATCGGTCTTCAGACGGCGGAACACCTTCATCGCTTCGCGCTCGCGGCCGCGCACCATAAGCCAGCGGGGGCTTTCGGGTATGGCGAACGCCACGAGCAGGAAGAGGACGGTCAGGACGGACTCGCTGCCGAGCATTCCCCTCCACATCTCGGAAGAGAAGATCTTCTGCAGGAAAGGCGAGGCGTAGGAAGCGTCCGCGCTGCCGCTGAGTATGATGTAGTTCGCCAGATAAGCGAGCAGCAGACCCATCGTGACGGCGAGCTGGTAGAGGGCCACCATCGTGCCCCTTATCTTCGCGGGAGAAATCTCGGAAATGTACATCGGGGAGACTATGCTGACGATGCCTATGCCCAGACCTCCGACGATGCGGTAGGCCACAAGGTCGGAAAAGCCCGAGCAGACGCAGCAGCCGATGGCGGACACGCTGAAGAGGACCGCCGAGACGATCAGGGTCTTCTTGCGTCCCAGATAGTCGCTCATCACTCCAGCGAACGCGACTCCGATGATGGAACCCACCAGAGCGCAGCCGACATACCAGCCCTTGCTCATCTCGCTAAGGCCGAACTGGGCGGTCACGTCGGAAGTGGTCCCGGAGATGACGGCCGTGTCGTAGCCGAAGAGAATGCCGCCGAGGGCGGCGACGAAAGAGAGGAATATTACATATCCCAGATTGGATCCGCTTTCTTGCATAAGTCTAAACGATGTCGAAATATTCTTTGTATCTGTCGTAGAGGTGGCCCGCCTGCAGGTAGGCGCTCTGCGGACTCATAAAGTGCGAGAACTCGAAGGTGATGGCCTTGTCGTAGCCGCAGCGGGCCGCCGCTTCGAGCTTCATACGGAGCTTGTCGAACTTGATGGGCAGGAAGTTTATCGGCATATCGCGGTCGAAGGTCTCGGCGTTTGTCCAGCACTGCATTCCGTAGCGGTCTGCGAGCTTCTTGTTCACGCTGAAGAAAGCGTCCAGCTCATCGTAATCGATGTGCCCGTCCTGGAAGGCGCAGGCATCCACCACGTCGTGGATTCCGTCGAAGATCTCGTTCCATTCCTCCTCGTGCCTGCGGACCGAAACGCCCTTCTTGCTGCTGAGGCCCGTCCCCATAATGGCTTTCTTGCCGTCTATCCACGGAGAGATGAAGGTCGGAAGGCCTCCGGAAACATCCTTGCACATCTTGCCCATCTCGTGGAAGGTGGAGATGCAGTTTTTAGTCTTGCGGGAGATTTCGGTGCTGATATACCAGCC
Source organism: Bacteroidia bacterium (assembly GCA_030529945.1). Classification (GTDB taxonomy): domain Bacteria; phylum Bacteroidota; class Bacteroidia; order Bacteroidales; family UBA932; genus Cryptobacteroides. The sequence goes on from JAUMVX010000029.1 coordinate 12,464, forward strand.
CTTGAAGCTCTCGTGATGTCCGTATCTGCTCCAGACCTCGTCGATGACGTATTTGTTCGATTCGAGTTCGTAGGCCATATCGCCCGTGTCCCAGTATTTCCCGCTGTCGTAGAGGCCGAAATAGAATTTCATTCCGTACTTGTCGGCAAGGCCGAGAAACATCTCCACCAGATCCGTCGAAGGCATATAGCAGCCCTTCTTCAGCAGGTACTCGCTGGGCCAGGTGATGAATTTGCGGTAGCCGCTGCGTATCATTATGACCGTGTCTATGCCGATGGCGCGCATATTCGCGAAATCGGCATCCCACTCCGCGAGTCCCCAGTTCTGATGGGGGATATCGTGGGAGATTTCATCCAGGAAGGTGCCCGTGATGCGCAGACCCTGAGCCTTGGGAACTATCAGCGGAGAATCCTGATCCCCCGCCGCAGGGACGGCGGCGCCGCCCCCCGCGTCAGAGGAATTCTCCCTGCAGCCGGCCGCGAGAGGTGCCGCGGCGGCTGCGGCGGCCACTGCCGCCACAGTCTTTATGAATGATCTTCTGTCCGTCATGAGACGAAGCGTATGCAGGTCAGACAGTCGTAATTGCCGTCGGTGACGAACATATCCATCACCGTCCCGTCGGAAGAAAGCACGAGGAGCACGTCGCTGCAGGCTCCGCTTCCGATGAAGCCGGCTCCGCCGCTCACGGTCACCCAGTCCACATAGTAGGACTCCTTCACATTGTCGAGGTCGGTGATGTCGAGAAGATAGACTTCAGGAGATCTGCCCCAGGAGAAGTGTGCTCCCCGCTCTATGGCGCAGAAGCGCATTCCGTTCAGAGTGGCCACGGAGATGCAGTTGTAGTTCTCGTTGCCGGCGCTGTCGGTATGGAATACGGACTTCCAGCTGCCTGAAGCCGGGTCATAGTGATTCAAGTCATAGTTCCCGGCCGCATCGTTGATGTAGCCGATGAAGAGGAGACCGTCGCTGAAATCACTCGATACCGGGGCTACGCAGGCTCCGTAAGGGTTCCATACATAGCTTGAAGCCGGATCCACGTGTCCGAAGAGGCTCGCGCCTACCACGCCGTCCTTGACTTCCCATCTGAGCCAGTACTGGCTCACGTCCACGAAAGCGGTCAGGACTGCATTCCCGGTCACGTCGCCCTTTACGCGGAGATTGCCCATAGTGCTGCTCCAGATGTCGGCGTGGTGATAGCTCAGAAGAAGCTTCGGCGTGAAGTCCGAGCCCGCCTCGATGCAGTACACGTCGAACATTCCGCCGAACGCCGGGCGGCCCGCAAGAAGCAGATTGCCCGCATCGTCGCTTACCATAGAATCCACGGAAAGCCCGTCCGGAAGTTCCACTTTCCGGATCATTTCGCCCGTCTCGCGGTTCAGAGCATAGAGCTGATTGCCTCCGATGGCTACCAGAAGCATATCCTGGAATACCGCAAGTCTGAGAGGACCGCCGGCGGAAGCGAGACCGTAGTCGCCGTAGGACTTGCTCCAGAGAGTCTGCACGTCAGCAGTACCCTTCTGTTTGAGAATCACGTAGGCCTCATAGTCTTCCACTCCGGTGGAAACGGTGATGCCGGTGCTGCGTGAACTGAAGTCGGGATTCGTCTGTACAGATATCTTGGTGACGCCGTCCGCTTCCGCGCCGATTTCAGCCCAGTCGCAGTCCTCGTCGAGAATGAGCTCGTAAGGGAAGTTCGCATTGACCGCAAGGTCCACGCTGCCCGCTTCCTTCTCCGCGAGAAGCTCCGAGGTTACCTCGAAGATGCGCTCGTTCGGGGCCTGGTTCACGGTGATGTCCTGCGTCCCGACCGCGCTGGTGAATCTGATGACGCCGCTGCGGGACTCGAAGACGTTGTAGATTTCGTTCGAAGCTACCGAGAAGCTGACGCTGCTCTCGGAGAGTCCGCGGGTGCTGAGCGGAGCGATCCAGTTCTTGGCGTCGCCGACGATCTCGTAGCTGTAGTCCACGTTGGAGACTATCTTGATTTCGACTGAGCCGCCCTCCTTCGGAAGATCGAGCGGTCCGGAAACATAGGTGATGGCATCCTTCTGAAGCTGGGTCACGGTAACGTACTGCTGATGCTTGCCGCAGTTCACGGTGAACTGGTATTCGCGTCCGTCATAATCGGTATTCGGCAGAGCCGTCACGGCTATCTGTACCCTGCCGGCTTCGCCGGAGGTGGGAGTGATGGAACTCCAGGAGTAGTGGTTCGTGTTCGGGACGGTGGCGTTCCAGTCCGCCGTCGCGTCGAACTCTATGACGACGGTGCCGCCCTCGGAGGTGAACACCGGGGCGAGCGAGGACTCGTCCACAGGGGTTATGGTGCCGTCCTGCGTGTTTTCCTTGCAGGAAACTGCGGAGAGAAGAGCCGCAGCGGTCAGCAAAATTATGCTAATGCGTTTCATATTATTCTACAGTTTTAAGATAATCATCAATTCCTTTCTTGAAGGCCGCCCAGTAGTCGTACATCTTTATGTGGCAGAGGTCGAACACGAAGAAGCCGTCGCTGTTTTCGATGCAGGCCTTTACCGCATCAGGGATATAAGCCGCCTGGCCGCCGCCGACCCAGCCGGTGGAGTTGCCGATGTCCGGACCGCCGCTGAACTTCGTGTCGCCCTTGAGCAGTTCCCCGCCCTGCTTGCAGAAGCCCTGCATAGTCCATTCGCCGCTGCCCCAGATGTCATCGCGGCCCGCGTACGCGCCGAGGAACATAAAGTCGCAGTGGTCGGCATAGCCGTAGTTCTTGTAGTCGGCTGATGCCCAGCGGTATCCGTCGGCCTTGGGGTCGTACTTAGGACTCGCCCAGTTCACGCCCGAGATGTAGTAGCTGGAGTACCACGCGCCGACATACGCTCCGAAGCGGATGTCCTTGTTCACGGAGTGCACGGTCTGCGCGGCCTTCTCCACGAAATCGTGGATGACGTGTGCGCGGAAAGCCAGCCATTTCTTCTGGACCTCGCTCACGCTTCCGCCCAATGCTGTGGCTCCCTTCGGCATCACGTCCTCGGGCCAGGAGCTGACCGAGATTCCGGACCAGGCCTCGAACTTGCTTCTCGACACATCGGAGAAGTCGCTCTGCAGGCCATAGTCATCGTAGCGGCAGCGGTCCAGGATTATGCCGTCCAGATCATAGGAAGCAAGGTCCTTTATGATCTGGAGGACATATTTCTGGACGGAGTCGTTCGCCGGGTTCAGGAAACGTGCGCCGTAATCGTCGCTCGAATTCAGATCCATCACGTTCACGAGCCCGTCTTCGGAATTTATGACCGAGGCCCAGGACTTTTTCGACTTGTCGCGGAAGAGCATTCCGTCGGCCCCGAGCCCGTAAGGGCAATAGTAGCCTCCGACGAAGGTATTGATGCTCGCGTTCACTTTCAGATCCTGCTTGCGGGCCTCGTCGACGAAGGCCTGAAGATAGTCGTAGGCGCCGGTGCGCTCCACCCATACATAGCTGGAACCCTTCCACACATCCACTTTCTTCAGAGCGTCGGCCACGGACGAGCGGAACAGGACATCGCCGCAGGTAGGCCGGACATCGACTATGATGTCCGTGAATCCCGCATCCTTTATTTTCTTCAGGTCAGCGGCGATCCTGTCCTTGTCGTTCTCGTAGTCGCTGAAATTGGCCGCCGCATCGATCCAGACATAACGGGGTTTGGAATTGTCCGTCGGGGTCGGGTCAGTATCGGTTTTCTTGTCCCAGTCGGGGTTCCACGGATGATCCGGGGAGTTTCCGCCGCAGGAGACAGCTGCCAGCGCGATGGCCGCATAAACAGAGTATAACTTAAGTAAACGCATTCTGTCTATTTCTTTATACAGTCAGCAGAGTAGCCTCCGATGATGCCGGAGTTCTGGTCGTAGTAATATACATAGATCTTGAAGCCGTCCTTCGACGGGGCGAGGACTACGTCACCCGCTGCGTAGCAGTAGGAAGACCTCTGAGTCCAGTCGATGGAGTCGTTGCTCACAACTATGGCGGTGGTCTCGTTCAGATTCCCGGAGAGGGCCGAAGGATCCGTGATGTCATAGATGTAGAGGGCAGGTCCCATTCCCCAGGACGGGAAGTGGCTTACGATGAAGAGCGCCATATAGGTAGCGTTGTTGAACTGCTTGGAGTCGAGGTTGTTCAAGTTCAGACCCCAGGAAGAGCCGTTGTTGAACGGGAGCGAAGCCTTTACCGAGCCGTCGGCGGCCACATAGTGCAGGATGTTAGGATCGTAGTAAGAGAAGAATACTCCGGCATCCTTGCGCGGGGCGACAGCCACCGCATCCGTGTTGTTCACAGGAGCCGCACCCCAGCCGAGTCCGCTTGCGGAGAGGTCGAGCACGGTGACGTCCGTGACTGCGCCGCCCTCGATGGTGACTCTGGTCACCTTGCTGGATGAGGTGATGCCCGAAACGCCTTCAGTCGTGATGTCGATTACGGCATTTCCGTCCACATTTCCTATGGCCTTGATGGAGTAGCCCATCGGGAGGCCGGATTCGTTGGTGAACGAGTGCAGCAGAACCGGAGCATCCTTCACTGACGTCGCCTTCCAGATGCTGATGGTCTCGCCGGACTCCGCGTGGTTGCAGATGAGGAGGTTCTCGGCCTCGTCGTTCGTCACTGCGGCGGCGACTGCGCTGCCGAGATTGATCTGGCCTTCATTCACGCCCGTCACTCCGTTCAGATATACCGGAACCGTACCGTTTCCGGAGCAGAACACGAGCTTGCCGCCCGTAACCGCGAGACTCGGATAGATGCCGTCGGTATTGTAAGCCGGCAGACCCGCCATCGTGACAGGGTCGAAGTTGAAGAGCTGCTCGAGCGAGGACTTGTTGAAACCGTAGTCGATCTTGTCCGGTACGCTCTTGATGACGGTATAGACTGCGGAAGCGGTCCCGTCGTGGGCCGTCACGGTGAACTTCACCTCGGAATTGTAATCGCGCGCGAGCGCCGGGTCCGGAGAGATGCTCGCGTGGGCTGAAATCTGTACCGTAGCGGTGCAGGAGCTCAGGTCTTCGGCCGACACGATGGTGACGGTCTTCGCGCTCTTGTCTATGATGCCGGTGATGGCCGGCTCATCGATGGAGAAGACCTGGATTTCGCAGTCGGAGGACTTGACCCTCTCGCCCGTGATGCAGATCTGACGGCTCTCGCCCTTCGCGTCGGTGAAGGTATAGAGATTCTCCTTGGTGAGGTCCAGCAGGCCGAGGGCCGGCTCTATCTTGCAGTCAGGCTGGATGGCGGCCTGGACGCGCACCTTGGTCATATAAGGCGTGGTCTCGCTGTCGGAAGTGACCGGATAGTACCACGGAATCGGGAGGACGAAACGGGAAGCGTTCTCATCGCTGATGTTCAGCTTGCACATACTCTGGTCCATATAGGGGCCGAAGGTGAAGAAGGCCTCCAGACTTGTGATGCTCTGGCGTTCGGCGCTCGAGATGACGTGCTCCGGGCTGTGGCAGGATGCCACAAGGAGAGAGACGGCCGCGGCCAATATTACATATATCTTTTTCATATGCCTGTCAATGTCTATTATTTCCATTCAGGGAATTGTTCTACGGCAGTATTGCTGGAAAGCTCGCTGTCCTGGAGAGGGAATCTGTTCATCTTCTCAGGATAATTGCGGACCTTGTCATCGACTGTCACATAAGTGTAGCTGAAGCCGGCTCCGGCAGGCTCGATCTTCAGGCCGTGCAGCTGATAGCCGGAAAGACCTTCCGGATACTGGTCAGGGGCGACTCCCCATCTGCGGACATCCCAGTAGGAGAAGCCTTCGAAGGCGAGTTCCACCTTGCGCTCCTGACGGATGGCAGCCCAGAGATTGTCACCCGCCTTGTCGGTATAAGGCAGGTCCACGCGCTCGCGGATGGCGCGTACGGCCGCGTTGGCCCCGGCCGCATCGCCCGTGCGATAGCAGGCCTCAGCCTTGTTCAGGAGGACTTCAGCGTAGCGGAGGACTACGAGAGGCTGCGTGCTCCTGCTTCTGGCGATGACATCGTGAGTCTCGTCCACGCCCTTGCGCAGATAGTATCCCGTGGTGGTCTTGCCCTTAGGCTCCTTGACCACGTTCCACTGGCACCAGCCGTCGTCGCCGCCCACATAAGGCTGGATCGTGCGGTCTTTCCAGGCGGCTCCGTTGTAGAGGATGGAAGCCTGGAAGCGAGGCTCGAGCAGCTCGTAAGGAGGATTCTCGAATGTGCCCTCGGTCGTGTGCCATACCGACCAGTCCGGGAATCCGCTGCCGTCGGCATACTCGTAGGACTCGACTATCTCCTGGGTAGGGGTGCCGTAGCCGCCGCCCGAAGACTCGCGCGTGGTGTAGTCTCCGCCCGGAGTGTAGTAGAAGTCGAAATTGTGGGTGACATTGTTCTCGAAGCTGAACTCGTACTGGAGGATGACTTCGGAACTGCTGCCCTTGAAGACGTTGGCGTAGTTCGGGTCGAGAGTATAGCCGAGCTGAGAAACCTTGTCCGCCGCCGCGATAACTTCGTCATAGCGCTGCGCATAGAGCATCGCACGGGTGGCGAAGGCATAGGCGGCACCCTTGTCCAGACGGCCGCCCGCCTCTGCCTTCACCGGAAGATTCTCCTGCGCGAACTTGAGGTCGGCGGCGATGAAATCCCAGCCTTCCTTCTCGGTGCTGAGGGCCTTGTTCGCAGTTATGGCGCTGAGGTCCTCATCGTAGATGATGACTTCCTTGTACCTCTTCACGAGGTCGAAGTAGAAGTATGCGCGCATAAAGCGGAGCTCGGCCTGCAGACGGGCCTTGTCAGCGTCCGGCATCTCGCCGTACTTCTCCAGATAGTTCAGGCCCTGGTTCGTCCTGCGGATGGCTCCGTACATCGTGTCCCAGTAGCCCAGATAGGAGGCCACATAGTTCGCCGTGAGAGTGGAACCGCCGTAGGCGATTTCGCTCGGGATGTAGCAGAGGGCGTTGTAGTTATAGGAGCCGTATTTCAGCTGGTCGGTGAGCGCGTCTGTCATACCCGCGACACACTGTCCGGTATTCGCGTCAGCCATATCGAGGATATAGCTGTAGATGTAGTTCACTCCGTATTCCGCATTCTGGGTCGTCTGCCAGATGATCTTGTCGGAAACGCTGTCGGTCGGTGTCATATCCAGAAAGTCGTTGCAGGAACTCAGAAGCGCCGCAAGAGCTATGCCGGATGATGCCAGAAGTATATTTTTAGCAATTGTTCTCATATCACGCCGTTTTTAGAATGTAAGTGTAACGCCGCCCATCACGAGACGCTGCTGAGGGTAGTAACCGTTGTTCACGCCAGGTGACTCGGGGTCGATTCCCTTAGGGAGTCCGTCGATGGTGAAGAGATTCTGTCCCTCCGCGAAGACGCGCAGAGAAGATACGCCGAGCCAGTCGAACCAGTTCTTCGGGAAGGTGTAGCCGAGCTGGGCGGATTTGAGACGTACATATTTGCCGTCCCTCCACCAGAATGAGCAGCTCAGACCGTTGTCTCCGCCGTGGCCTGTGGCGCCGAGGGTGAGACGAGGGAAGGTTCCGTCCGGATTGTCTATGCTCCAGGCATTCTCCACGAGGTAGAGAGGCGAGTTGCCGCCCTCCTTGAAGGTCTGGGTCCAGATGGTGTTGTCGTCATAACCGTTGTAGTAGGTACCGGTGAGAGAAACATCGAAGAGGGCGCCTCCGGTGAACTGGGCGTTGAAGTCGAAGCCGTTCCACTCGAAGTTCAGATTCAGACCGAAGGTCAGTTCCGGACGGTTCGAGCGTCCGAAGTAGCCCCAGTCATCGTAGTCGATCTTGCCGTCGCCGTTTATGTCCACGAACTTGATGTCGCCGACATTAGGACGGGAACCCCACCAGGCGGAGTTGTCGATTTCCTCCTCGGACTGGAAGAGGCCGTCGGAAAGCCAGCCGGTGATGGCTCCGTAGGTCTTGCCTACGAGCTTGCGGTTCTCATTGACCTCGGGATTGTCCTTATACTTGATCCAGCGGGTCTTGGAGTAGGTGATGCTTCCGGTGACGCTGTAGAAGAACGGCTTGCCCGCGAGCAGGAACCGGTTCTTGTGAGTGAGGAGCAGGTCCACACCCTTGGCGTCGATGGCCGGATAGTTCACGTAAGTAGGATAGTAGCCGCCCATAGAGGCCGGGAAACCCGAGCTCTGGCCGGAAAGGATGTCGTAGGTGTAGTTGTAGAAGGCGTCAGCCTCGATGCTGAGCTTGCCGTTCCACAGAGTGGCGTCGAAACCTACGTTATAGGAGAGGTAGCGCTCCCAGGAGAGGTCGAGGGACGGAACCACATCCGGACGGTAGGCCGGGTTCACGCTGGTGTTTCCGGACGCGTCCCTGTAGATGACATCGTAGCCGTAGCGCGAATAGGTGCTGAGGAAGGCGTACTCCGGAACGCCGTCATTGCCGAGCATACCTACGGAAGCCCTGAGTTTGAGGTCGCTGAGCCAGCCGACAGGCTTGAGGAACTCCTCGTTCGACATTCTCCAGGCCACGGAAGCGGAAGGGAAGAAGCCCCAGCGGTACTTGTCCATACCGCTGAAGAGGTAGGAACCGTCCTCACGGCCGGAAAGCTCGACGAGATAGCGGTCGGCATAGTTGTACTTCAGACGGAATACTCCGCCGACGCTTCTGGTGGCTCCGCTGCTGCCGGAGACAGGATTGTTCGTAGGAATGCCCTGATTGATTTCGGGAAGCGAGGAGAACGGAAGGTTCTTGGCGTAGGCCGCGAGGCTGTTGCTCTTCGTCTCGCGGACTTCCATAAGGGCGAGGGCCTCTACGCCGTGCTTTCCGAACTGTCCCGCATACTCCAGGCTCGCCTGGCCCACCATCTGCTGCCAGTAGGAGGAGCCTTCGCCGATATTGATTCCGTCGGCGATTCCGCGAGGGTCGTTCTGCTTGCTATAGCTTCCGTCGATGAAAGCCATAGTGGAATAAGGGGTGTTCAGAAGCTTGGAATAGGAGTTGCTCCAGTCATACACGCCGGAAATCTTGGCCTGCAGACCCTCCACGCCCGGAATGTCATAGGCGAGAGTGGCGTTCGCCGACAGATCCACGGAACGGTATTTCTTATAACCGGATTCGTAGATGGCCGCGAGCGGACTCTGCGGGAGAGAGGTGTTCTTCTTTATGGTGGAAGTGTACAACCCGTTGTAGGTCTCCGGAAGATACGGATGCATAACGATGGTCTGGTTCGCGATGGAAAGCCAGCCCTGCTCGTAGTAGCCGCCGTCAGTACCGCCGGAAGCATAGCCCGGAGTATGTCTGGAAGCTACCGTGCCGGAAAGGCCGAGCTTGAAATGCAGTCTGGAAGTGATGTCGGAATCGATGTTCGAGCGCAGATTGTAGCGCTTGTAACCGAAGTTGTCGATATTTCCCTTCTGGTCGAGGAAGCCCAGGGAAGTGTAGTAGCGGGCCTTGTCGTTACCGCCCGTCACGGTGATGTTATGCTTCTGGGTGACGCCGGTGCCGAAGACCTTGGAGATGTAGTCCACATTGTCCCAGCCGTCGGTCGGGTCGCCGTTAGTCATCGCCGCGATGTTCTCGGAGGTGAAGTACGGAGTGTACTGGGAGCGGTCCGTTATCGCGCCGCTGGCCAGCTGGTCCATCATATCCGCCATATTGTAGTAGTAGGCGAACTGCGGACCGTCCATAAACTCCGGGAAGTTGGCGTTCATCGACAGACCGTAGGAACCGTCATAGGTGATGGAGGTCTTTTCCTTAACGCCTCTCTTCGTGGTGATGATCATCACGCCGCCGGCTCCCTTGAGGCCGTACACGGCTGCGGAAGCTCCGTCCTTGAGGACCGAGATGCTCTCGATATCGTTAGGGTTGATATCATTGATGTTGTTCACCGGGAAGCCGTCCACCACATAAGCGATGCCGTAGATGGAACCGCGCAGGCGCAGCGAGGCCTGGTCCTGTCCCGGCTCGCCGGACTCCTGCACGGAGGAGATGCCCGGCAGACGGCCCGCGAGAATCTGGGAGACGTTCGTGGAAGGAGCCTTGAGCACGTCATCGCCCTTGATGGCGGAAACGGCGCTGGTGAGCGAAGATTTCTTCTGGGTGCCGTAACCTACCACGACGACGTCATCGAGGAAGAGCGCGTCTTCCTCCATAGTCACGTTGATGACGGAAAGTTTGCCGTCGAAAACGCGGTTCACGTCTTTCATTCCGACGCAGGAGAAGTTCAGGGTCTGCCCCGCCTTCACTTGCAGGGAGTAAGTACCGTCGTTCGCAGTCATCGTGCCGTTCAGGGTTCCCGGAACCATAACGGCCACGCCCGGCAATGCCTGTCCCGCGACGTCGGTGACCTTACCTCTGACTTCGCTCTGCGCGTGTACCGCAGTACCGCAGAGAATCAGGGCAAGAGCCGCAAACATTGTTCTGATGTGTTTCATTTTGATGAGTATTAATTAGTAGCTGTTTGAAAATCATTTTATCTGTCCCGCATTCCGCATCGCCCTCTCCAGGTCGCCCCAGAGTCCGTGCTTTCCGAGATGCACTATGTCGAATACCATCACGCCTCCCGTGGAGCGGAGCGCCTGCTCCACCGCCGGGGCGAATTTCTCCATCTCCCCGAGATACTGCTCCACATAGATGGAACCTGTCACCGGCACCACGCCGCAGGTCACTTTCTTCGCCAGTTCGGCGCCGCCCTCGACACTGTAGCAGTATTTCAGGTCCAGGCTGAGTCCCGCTTCGGAGCTCTGACCCTTGACCTCATAGGCGGCATCGATTTCCGCCTTGGTTATATATGAATAGTAGAGCCCTGTCATATAGATGTCCAGAAGCTCGGCGTAGCCGGTATTCTTATAGGTAGGAGTGGCCCAGTCATAGTCCGCGTGCGGATCGTAGCTGCGGGAGGCCCAGTTCACGCCGACCTCATAATATGTGGGATACCACGCTCCTGTGTAGTCTCCGATGAGAAGGTCCGGATTTATGGCCTTCAGCTCCTTGTGGCAGCGCTCCACGAAGTCACGGATTATGCCGGCGCGCCATTCCACCCACTGCTTGAAGTACTTGCCTGCTGTCCAGGACGGTCTGAGTTTCCTGTCCGCGTCATACCAGCTCAGCACCGACTCCGGGAAATTCTCCACAGGAGAGCCCAGCCACTGCTCGAAGAGCGTCCGGGACAGATCCGAAAAGTCGGCGGTCATCCCGTCGAAGCGCACACGGTCGAAAATGAGCCCGTCGCACTCCGGGTACTTGGCTGCGAACTCCTTGAGGATGTCCAGCTCGTACTCCTGCACCTGCGGGTCGGCAGCGTTCAGCATCCCGTTATAGTTCGTCTTGATCCGGCTGATCGGGATGAGCTCTCCCTTTTCGTAGCAGATGCTCTGCCACTCCGGATGCTCCCCGTAGATGATGCCGCGGTCCATATAGTTATGTCCTCCGCAGAACACGTTCAGGGAGGCGAAAACCTTGAGACCCATCTCGTGACCGTACTTGATGAACAGACCCATCATATCGTAGTCACGCGGGCGATCCACGCCTTCGAACGAGCCCATATACGGAGCTATCCCGCTGTCATACAGCGTCTCGCCCATAATGGACTTCACATCCACGACCACGTTCCCGAAGCCCAGGGCGCGCACCCTGTCCAGATAGAACGCTATGGAGTCGGGATGCGAGAGCGTCGCGTAGTTCGCCTCGCAGTCGAACCACATATAGTTGCGGTTCTCCTCCACCTTCTGAGGAGCGCGGCAGGAGAAGCTCAGCAGCAGAGCTGCCAATATGTACGCCGTCTTTTTCATCTCTTCTCAAGAATTCTTTCGCAGAGGATATAAGCCGTGCAGAGCATTCTCGGTATGTGGAAAGGTCCCTTGAAGAGATTTCCCTTGGCCGGCTGCGCCACGGTGCCGTCGCGGTGCAGATAGCCGTACCACTCCGGGTATTCCCTGTCTCTGAGGTGCTCTATCGCCCAGTCGTTCGCCTTCATATATATATTGAGGTATCTGTCGTCTTCCGTCATCAGATAGGAGTAGAGGGAAGCTATGACGGTCTCGCACTGCGGCCACCAGAATTTCATATCCTGGGAGTAGTCCTGGCAAGGCAGGCCCTTGCAGTCGCGGAAATTGATGATGCCGCCGTACTCCTCGTCCCAGCCCCAGGCGTACTGCCAGTCGAAGATGGTCAGACCCATATCGCGGTAATGCTTCTCGCCCGTGACTTCGGAGGCGTTCATCAGGAACCAGGCGGTCTCGATGCCGTGGCCCGGGTTTATGACTCGGCCCTCGCAGGTGTCGATGAGGGAGCCGTCCGGACGGACGGATTCGAGGATGCACTTGTACTCCGGATGCATATGGTAGGCTTCGATGTCGTGCGCGGAGGAGCGGATCTGCTCGTCGAGCACCGGGTCGTCGCATACCTGCTTGAGTACCAGAGCGGTGTTCAGCATTATCATAGTGATGGAATGGCCTCTGCCCGGCACATAGCTCTTAGGCTCCAGAAAGCCCGGGGTGGAGAGCATAGTGCGGATGCGCCGGAATGTCTCCAGGGCCTTCCGCGCATAGGAGGCGTCACCGGAAGCCTTCGAGTACTCCGCCATCGCGATGGCCGCGAAAGTGTCGGAGAACACGTAGCGGCGCTTGCGCTCGGGCGTGCCGTCCGCGCTGACCGTGAAGAACATATGGCCGTCGCTGTCGATGCAGTGCTTTTCGATGAACTCGATGCAGGAGAGCGAGGCCTTCAGCCAGTCGGGGTTCTTCTCCACGTGGTTATAGGCGTATGCGGCCACATAGCCGAAGCGTCCCTGGAACCATACTGACTTGGTGCTGTCCATAAGCGTCCCGTCCCTGTCCACGCAGGTATAGACTCCGCCGTGAACCCTGTCGAGACCGTGCTCAAGCCAGAAGGGCATTATGCTCTCCGTCAGTTCCCGCTTGTACCATTCCGAATACTTCGTGAGATAAGATTTCTGTTCAGTTGTCATTTCTGTGGTTTTAGAAGCTCTTTTTATCACGTGATTCTTTTAACAATCACTGAAGCTATTTTTACTCTCCCAAAATTATAGGATTATCCTTGAAATTCATACTCAATTTCTTAATCGGGACATTAAAAAAGCAATTTTTGATAATTTTCCTACATTTGGCTTGCGTCTTTGATTAAATACCCCTAAATTTGTCAAATATGAATTATAAAAGCACTTATGACTCAGTGAAGGAAACGATCCTGCGCCGCGTGAAGGGGGAGGGCCGTTTCACAGTCCCTTCCATAGCCTCGGAGACGGGACTCAGCACCACGACGGTCGCCAAGCAGCTCGCCGCGCTGCGCGAGGAGATTCCGATAGACGAAATGGAACTGGAGGAGAACGGGCACAAGGGCCGGAAGGCCGTAATCTACGGTATCAGAGCGGATTCGCATTATTTCCTCGGTGTGGACATAAAGAACGGCGGCCTCGCGCTCGGGATGATGGATTTCACGGGAAACATAGTGAAGAGGGCCGTGGACTATTCCTACAGTTTCGAGAATTCGCACGAGAATATGAATCTCATCTGCACGAAAATCACCTCGTTCATCGAGCGCCTCTCCCCGGAAGAACGAGGGAAAGTTTCGGGCGTGGGCTTCAATCTGGGCGGACGTGTGGATTCGATGCGCGGAACGAGCGCCAGCATATTCAATTTCGAGGAGACCCAGGACACTCCCCTGTCGGACCTGCTTTCGGAAGTCATAGGAATACCTGTCGTCATCGAGAATGACACTAAAGCGATGACCTACGCCGAGTATATCGCCTACGGAATGCAGTGGCCGGACGTGCTTTACGTGAACATCGGCTGGGGGCTCGGTCTGGGGATAGTCATCGGCGGAAGCATCTATTACGGGGCGAACGGCTACTCCGGAGAGATGGGGCATATGCGCGTCTATGAGAACAATATTCTCTGCCACTGCGGCAAAAAGGGCTGTCTGGAGACGGAAGTGTCGATGCTGGCCATAGCCCGCAAGCTCCAGGAGCGCATTCTCGGCGGAGAGGCTTCTGTCCTCTCGCAGAAAGTCCGTCTGGGGGAGAAAATCGATGCGCGGGACATTCTCGAAGCGGCGGAAAGGGAGGACCAGCTCTGCATCGAGCTGATTTCCGAGACGGGCAAGGAGCTGGGCAAGCAGCTCGCCGGCATCATAAATCTGTTCAATCCCGCCTGCATCATCATCGGCGGCCAGCTCGCGAAGGCCTCCCCCTTCTATTTCCAGCAGCAGGTGGCTCTCTCCGTGAAGCAGCATTCCCTGAAGCTGATGAACCGGGGCCTTCCTATTCTGCTCTCCAAGCTCGGGGACGATGCCGGCATAGCCGGGGCCTGCCTGCTCGCCCGCGACCGTCTCTTCCTCCACTCCGACAACCCGCTCCGCTGATCCTCCTCCGCACGGGATGCCCGGTCGGGGCCGGGCATGACGCAATGCACGTCAATCCTCCTCTTCCGCACGCATAGCCTCGATGAAGGCCTTGGCCCGGCGGATGCGCGTGCGGACCGTGTTCAGTTCGAGCCCCGTAGCCTCGGCGATCTCCTTGTAGGGCATCCCCTCGATGAGGCGCTTGCCGGCGATGTCACGATAGAGCGGCGAGAGACGCGAAATGTACATCTCCGTCTCCACCCTGTCTTCGCTCCGGATGATGCTGTCCAGGGGCGACTCCACCCCGTCCGGAATGGTCTCCGCCACCTGCGGACTGCTCTCGCATCCCCCCTCGTCCATCGAGACCATCAGATTGCGTCTGCGGCGCTCGCCGGCGAGCAGGTCGAAAGCGGTATTGCGCGCGATAGTGCGCAGCCAGGTGAAGAACTGGCTCTTCGAAGGGTCATAAGTGCCTATCTGCCTGAACGCCTTCTCGAAACTGCGCGAGCAGATGTCGTCCACGTAGAGGTCATCGAGCGTCTTGTCCCAGGACTTGATGAGCGAGCGCAGCGAGGCGATATACTCGTCCCAGAGGGCCGTGAAAGCATTCCCGTCGCCGGAGACGGCACGACTCACGAGCTCATTGATGCGATTCGAGCCAATTCTTTCCATAACTGCATTCTACCGTTAGCGGAACCGACAGTTCCACGACATTTTCCATTTCCCGCACGACTATTCCGCGCAGCTTCTCCAGCTCGCAGAGCGGCAGCTCGAAAAGCAGCTCGTCGTGTATCTGAAGCACCATCTTCGACTGCAGCCCCTCCTCGCGCAGGCGGCGGTCTATGGCAATCATCGCGAGCTTGATTATGTCGGCCGAAGTGCCCTGAATCGGAGCATTCACGGCATTGCGTTCGGCGAGCGAGCGCAGGGTCGCGTTCTTCGAGACTATGTCCGGAAGGTAGCGCCGCCGGCCGAAGAGGGTCTCCACGTAACCCGACTCGCGCGCAAAGCTGACCGTATCGTCTATGAACGAGCGTATCGCAGGAAACGAGAGGAAGTAGTCGTCAATGATCTTTTTTGCTTCGCTTCGCGAACAATGCAGCCTCTGCGCGAGGCCGAATGCCGATATTCCGTACATTATCCCGAAATTCGCCGTCTTCGCGACACGCCGCTGCTCTGCGCTGACCTCGCTGAGCGGAATCCCGAAAATCTTCGCCGCAGTGGCCCTGTGCACGTCCTCTCCGGCGCGGAAAGCTTCTATCAGATGCCTGTCGCAGCACAGATGAGCCATAATGCGCAGCTCGATCTGGGAGTAGTCCGCAGACAGGATGACCCTGTCCGGCCCCTGCGCCGTGAAGGCCTTGCGGATTTCCTTCCCCCGCTCCGTGCGGATGGGGATGTTCTGGAGATTGGGATTGGACGACGAAAGTCGTCCTGTAGCGGTAAGAGCTTGGTTGAAAGTGGTATGCACGCGTCCGTCGACAGCCGAGACGTAGAGCGGCAGCGGCTCGATGTAGGTCGAGAGCAGCTTTTTCGCGGCGCGGAACTCGAGTATCTCGCCGACGATCGGACTTCTGTCCGCGAGCGCGAGCAGAGTCTCCTCGTCCGTGCTCCAAGCCCCTCGGCTGCCTTTTTTCGCCTTCGGGTCAAGCGCGAGCTTCTCGAAGAGCACCGTCCCGACCTGCTTGGGCGAGGAGACGTTGAGGCCGGGTTCCCCGGCCAATTCTCTTACCTTCCTTTCGTGCGCGAGTATTTCTTCGCGCAGCTGCGCCGCGAAGGAGCGGAGCGACTCCGGATCCACTCTCACGCCTGTCCTCTCCATCCGCGCAAGCACCTTGAGCAGAGGCTCTTCGATGCGTTCGTAAAGCTTTATGCCTTCGCTCCCGCGCAGCTCGTCCTCCAGCTTGTAGCTGAGTCTGAGCGCTGCGGCCAGACTCTTCGCGTCTGCGTCGGACGAGCGCTCCGGGGTCTGTTCATCCCCGAAAAGCGAGCCCGCGGACTCTCCGGCCCCGGACGGACTCTCCAGATTGATGCCGAGGTAGCTCCGGGCCAATATGTCGAGGCTGTGGCTGCTCTCGGGGTTCAGCAGATAGTGCATCAGGCTTATGTCCAGCAGTTTGCCCCCGAGCTCCACTCCCGCGTGCGCGAGCCGGCTGCTCTGGAGCTTGAGTTCGGTGCCGCATTTGGCGATCCGCCCGTCCTCCAGCACGCCTCTGAACTCCTCCAGCGGTGCGCTCGCCACGAGCATCGCACCCTCGCGCTCCACGCACAGCTCCACCGCCGTGACCCGAGCGAAGACCCCCGTCCCCTCGGCGAGAGTCCTCAGAGCGGCGCGAGGCTGCCCGCCTTCGGGATTGGCATTGGCCGCCCGGGCGGCCAATAGTGCGCATATCTCGGCAGCGGGAACGCCGAGAGGGGTCTCCGCGGCCGGGGTGTTCTCAGAGGCCTTCGGCTCGCGGGCTATGTGCGAGATGTGGCGGCGGAGCGAATTGAATTCGTATTTTTCGAAAAGGTCGGCGAGGGTCGGGCTGAAGTCCATATCCAGACGCATCTCCCCCGTGTCGGTCTCGACGGGTACGTCCGTTCTGATGGTCACGAGTTCCTTGCTCAGGGCGATGTGGTCTTCCGCCTCGCGGAACATCTCCCTCTGGCGCGGACTCAGCTCGTCCAGATGGCTGTAGATGTTCTCGACGCTGCCGTAAGCGGAGATGAGCTTCGCCGCGCCGACTTCGCCCACGCCCTTGACTCCCGGGACATTGTCGGAGGAGTCGCCGCAGATGGTGAGCATATCTATGACCTGGAGCGGGGAAGAGATGCCGTAGCGGCTGCAGATGCTCCGGACGTCGATGATTTCGTTATCGCTGCCGGACTTGCCGGGCTTGTACTGGAAGATGCGGCTGTCTATGAGCTGGCCGTAGTCCTTGTCGGAGGTCACCATATAGACGCTGAGTCCTCCGGCGGCGCAGCGCTTGGCCACGGTCCCGATCACGTCGTCCGCCTCGTAGCCCGGAACCATCATAACGGGAATGTTCATCGCCCGCACAAGCTGCGTGAGGGGTTCGAGCGCGTCTATGATGAGCTGTGGGGTCGGGGGACGGTTCGCCTTGTACTGAGGGTAGAGCTTGTTGCGGAATGTGCCCCCGGGAGGGTCGAACGCTACCGCGAGGTGGGTGGGATGTTCGCGCTCGATGAGTTCGAGCAGATATTTCGTGAATCCGAAGAGTATCGAGGTGTCGGCCCCCTTGGAGTTCACCATAGGACGGCGCAGGAAGGCATAGTACATCTTGAAGATCAATGCGTGCCCGTCGATGATGTAGAGTTTCTGGTCCATTTCTGTCGTGTGGTGATGTCCGGTTTCCCGCTTGCGTTTCGTCATGCCCGGTTTGCTTCTCGTCATGCCCGGCCCCGACCGGGCATCCCGCTCCTTTCGTGCTTCTGGTCATGCCCGGCTTGACCGGGCATCCCGCTC
>JAUMVX010000030.1 GCA_030529945.1 Bacteroidia bacterium
GTGGTCTTGATTTTTATGCAACTGGCCTAAAAACGCCAGTTTTTATCTATATTTGCT
Organism: Bacteroidia bacterium; assembly: GCA_030529945.1. Classification (GTDB taxonomy): domain Bacteria; phylum Bacteroidota; class Bacteroidia; order Bacteroidales; family UBA932; genus Cryptobacteroides. The sequence goes on from JAUMVX010000030.1 coordinate 58, forward strand.
ATCATAATGTTATTTGTACACGATGGCTGATTCAGAACACGGGAATTCCCAGATAGAAAACATACAGGAGAAGATTTTAGACTATATCCGCGAAAAGGGATATGACTACAACTCGATTTTGCCGAAAGAAGATGAGATGGCGCAGGAGCTGGGTGTCAGCAGGGTCGTAGTCAGAGAGGCGTACAGCGGATTACGTTCCTTGGGCTTTATAGAGACAAAAAGGAAGAAAGGTACTATCTTCATCAAGCCAAAGGTCTTCGGGGTACTCAAATATGTCATTCAGTCCGGGCTTTTGGATAAAGATTCGATAAAGGATCTTTATGAACTCCGGCTAATTCTGGAAATCGGAATGGCTGATTTAGTAGTGGAGAACCGCACTGATGAAAAAATAGCCGAACTTGAAGAACTTGTCGTCAAGGAAGAGCAGTGCGACAATGCTGCAGATCTGAAGAATATAGATATACAGTTCCATACCGTGCTCTACAGTATGACCGGCAATAGAAGCCTGGAATACTTCCAGACGCTTCTGCACCAATTGTTTGCCCTTTATACTCCCAAGCCGAGCGGATGGCTGAAGAATGAGATGATGACCCATCGTACACTTGTCGCATTGCTCAAGAAAGGGGATTCGGAATTGTTCCGTTCAGCTATGCGTATTCATCTGGAGAACCAGTATGCCAAGAAGGAGGCAAATTTATCCGGGGCGAAACAATGACTGCGGCCCGCTTTCCCTGTCATTGCCGGCACCGACCTCTTTTGTCATTGCCGGCTCGACCGGCAATCCCTTCGAGACACGAGATGCCCGAGCAAGTCGGGCATGACGCCAAAGCAAGTCGGGCATGACGGCAAAGCAAGTCGGGCATAGAAGCGCGGAGAGGCTACATCCACGTGTCGAAGTAGTCAGTGACCTTGTCCATCAGGTGGATGCGCCAGACGCCCATCACATTGTGCTCGGAGCGCGGATACGGGAAATAGTCGAGCTGCACTCCGCGCTCGATGCACTGCTGCACGAAGCTCAGGGAATGCTCCCAGACCACGGTGTTGTCGATCGCGCCCTGGCAGATGAGGAGCTTGCCCTTCAGCGAATCCACTCTGCCGAGCAGCGAAGTCTGCTCGAATCCCTCCGGGTTGAGGGCCGGGGTATCCATATACCGCTCTCCGTACATTATCTCATACCACTTCCAGTCGATTACCGGACCGCCGGCCACGCCGACCTTGAAGACATCCGGATAATGCGTCATCAGCGAGATGGTCATATATCCGCCGTAGCTCCAGCCGTGCACGCCGACCCGGCCGCTGTCCACGAACGGCTTGTCCAGCAGCTTGCGGATACCCACCATCTGGTCTTCCATCTCCACCTGGCCGCAGCGGCGGTTTATCGCCTTCTCGTAGTCGGCCCCGTGGTATGGAGTGCCCCGGTTGTCCTGTACATAGACTATATAGCCCTTCTGAGCCATCAGCAGCTCCCAATACCTCACATAGCCAAGCCAGCTGTCGTGAACCATCTGCGAATGAGGCCCTCCATATACATACAGAAGCAGCGGATACTTTTCCGACGGGTCGAAATCCGGCGGAAGCAGCAGGCGGTAGTGGTTTTCGTACTGCCCGTCGGCGCTCGCTATCTTGCCGAAAACGACCTCGCCGCAGCGGTAGTCCGCATTCGGATCCCCGGCCTCGAAAAGACGGCGCACCAGAGTGCCGTCCGCAGTGCGCAGATTCAGAATGCGCGGAGTGTTGAAGTCGCTGTATTCGTCCAGGAAGTGGCTGCAGTCAGGCGAGAGCTGCACATTATGCCAGCCACGCTCCGGAGTGAGCCGCACGGGCTTTCCGAACTTGACCTTCGACAGTGCTCCGGAGCGGTGCTCCTTTACGGAGATGCGGTAAAGATGCAGCTCCGCAGGGGAGACTTCCGAGGAGGTGTAATAGATGTAGCGGCCGTCTTCCGAGACGAACTCCACATCCGCGGCCACATCCGTTATGCGGCGGACGCCGCCCCCGTCGTCACAGAGATAGAGGCTCTTGTAGCCGTCCCGGTTGTCGCTGCTGTAGATGAAATGCCCCTTGTCCCCGAAGAAATGCAGAGGAGCGTAAGGCTCCACCCAGGCTTCGTTGTCCTCCGTGAGGACGGTGCGCACGAAGCTGCCGTCGGCGACATCGTACATATTCAGCCGCACGTGATGCTGGGTGCGGTCCACCACCTGGATGTAGATGTACTCCTCATCGGGCGACCAGGAAATGTTCGTCAGATAGCGGTCCTGCCCGAAGTCGGTCACGGCAGCCCATACGGTCTCCCCGGTCTCCAGGTCATAGATGCCGAGCCCGATCCTCTCGGAGTCCATCCCGTTCATCGGATACTTTATGTTCTCCAGAGTGCCGGTGCGAGTCGAGATGTCCAGCAGAGGAAAATCCGTGACGTGCGACTCGTCCTTGCTGTAGAAGGCCAGGCGGTCGCCTGACGGCGACCAAAAGATACCTCCGTTTATGGCGAACTCGTTTCGTGAGACAGTCTGTCCGTAACTGAGCGAAGGGTCGTCGGAGACAGCCACTTCGAAGATGTTCCCTTCGGTGTCTGCATAGTACAGGTCTCTTCCGAGGCAGAAGGCGATGTAGCCCCTTGCGGATTCCTCTCTGGCCGTGACCCCCGCAGGCAGAGCCTGCGCGGCGGCAGTCGCCGCCGGGGCTTCGTAAGAAGCTGTATTGCCCTCGATATCACTTATCTGCCAGTCCCTTTCCCCGGGATTTCTGAAGATGAAGTTACCCTCATCATACCAGCGGACAGTCATCCTCTGCGGAGCGAGATAGCCCATAACCGCCTCCTTCATTGTGATTGTCCGGGTTCCGGAGGAAGCCGGATGATGGTCGATGACCCCCTCGAACATTGCCGCAAGGGCGGGTCCCGGGGTGGCTGTGCGCACTATGCCGGCAGCCTCAGGCTGACTTGTGGCAGTCCGGCTCGCGGAAGACTGCGCGGCGAGCGGAGCCCCCGCAGACAGAAGCGCCAAACAGAGCGCCGTGGAAATGCTGAGTCTCATATCAGTCGAGCGGTATTACGGTGGTCATCTCTGATTTCTGGACGGAGATGATTTCGTCCACGATGTACTTCTCCATTCCGCGCCAAGGCAGAGTTCCGAGATATTCCCTGTAGTGGACTTCGACCACCTTGCCGCTGCAGCGCATCAGGGAGTCGGCTATGGCCTTGTCCACGACCGAGAAATTGAACTCGTTCGACTGGATGCTGCCGCCGCCTTTCGCGCCCTTGAAGCCGGTCTGGATGAGACGGCCCTCATAGGTCTTGAAGACATAGCCCTTATACATCACCTGATTCAGCTCTCCGGCCTTCACGCCTTCTCCGAAGACGAAGCAGAAGCGGAAATAGCAGAATCCCGCCAGCGCGAGAATCAGCACAAGACTGACGACGCCCACGATCTTTTTTCCCGTTTTCATATCTGTGTCATTTTATTATTTCATTGTTGAGTCCCCAGCTGGTCAGAGTGGCGACGTAAGGAATCACCTGATACGCAAGTTTCTGATGGCCGAGCCGGTTGGGATGTGAGCTGGCTCCGAGATTGCGGTCGTCGTTGTGGTGTACGCCCGGGGTGAAGTCCAGATAGTTCACTTTCTTCATTCCGCTCTTGCGGACCGCAGCGTGAACGTAGGCGGCCAGATTGGCATCGCAGATGGAAGACATACAGAGGATGGGATGCTCTTCGCCGTAGTTTTCCTTAATCTCCCGCAGCAGCGTCAGATAGTTTTCCGTGAAGCGGGCCTGGGACGGCTGAAGGCCTGTGGAGAAGTCGTTGGTTCCCAGATAGATGACGGTAATGTCGGGTTTGAAGGCATTTTCGGCAGCGTTCCACTTCAGTTCCCTGTCCATATCGAAGGTCTGGGTGTAGCGCTCCGGCATATACCAGCCGGCGACATTCGAATTGTAATTCCTCACTATGCCCATTCCGGAGTGCGCCACCACGACGTAGTCCGCATTGAAGTAGCGGGCGACCACGGAGGCGTAGGACTTGCCGCAGTTCTCGGTCTCCGGAGTGAACGGGTCTGTGGAGACGCTGTTCTCCGAGCCGTAGCCGCAGGTGTAGGAATCCCCGATGAACTCTATGCAGCGTGGCTTGAGCGGCATAGCCTGGAGAAGTTCGCCTCTGGTGATGATTTCCCTGAATGTGGCCTTCCCCTGCTCGCCCTCCGTGCGTTTCTGTATGGTGACGAAGTGCTGAGAGGGCGCTTTCTTGCCGTAGATGGCCTTGAAGTCGGCCTCGTTCACGATCTCGATTCGCCCGTCATAGACGCTGTTTGCCTCGATCTTCCCGAAAACGCTCTTTTCGCCTCCCTTGCCTATGGCTATGATGCGGTCAGGCTCGGAAGTGGGGGCTTTGTCGATCCAGACGTTGAAATAGTCGCGGAAAGTGTCCGAAGCGTCTATGGCCAGATAGTTGCCCTCGAAGGAGATGCGGACATAGGTCGCAGTCCAGTCGAACGAGACGCTGCCGCCTTCGGTGAGGGTGCGGCCCACGTAGGTTATCCGCGAATCGGAAGCGGGAGTGACCGTCTCCTTCACCGTCCTGGACGCCGCCAGGGAGGCCGACGCCGTCATCAATGCCAGCGCGGCGATACATAGAATCCTTTTCATATACTGCATTTGTTTTTTTCTTATGCGGCCTTACGGCCAATCATACTCTTTCTCCCTCCTCCTCCCCGGCTCTGCCGTGCCCCCTCTCATTCAAACAAACAAATATAGACAGATTCTCTCTGAACTCCAAACCTCCCGTCCTCCAAGCTCGAAAACCTCCCATTCTCCACCCCTCCGCCCTCCGGACCTCGTCCTTACGCCTCCATCCCCGCCTCCCGCCCTCCGGAATCCGCAACTCAGAGGCGGGCTTTCGCGGACGAAAGCGTAAATTTCGCCACAATCGGCGGCGAAATTCTTTTTTTGAGAGCGGATGTGATTATATTTGCGAAATTATAAACCCGGAATCCCGTGTCGCGGCAGATTCCGAACCAGAATTATTTATGAAGTTATTCAGTACACGAAACGCCTTCCGGGAGGCTTATGTCGATACTCTGGCCAAACTGTATGAATACGCCACAGGCCAGTTCCCCAAGCGTCTTATGTCCACTATGGCCGATGCGGCGGATGTCAGCTACACTTACGCGGGCTTCAAGTCTGCCTGCGACGACCTGTCGAAAAGGCTCACCCAATTCGGCATAGGAGCCCGGGACAAGGTCGCCATATATTCCCAGAATATGCCTAACTGGACGGTAGCGTTCTTTTCCGCCGTCCCGTTCGGCCGCATAGCAGTCCCGATTCTGCCGGAATCTTCGGAGAACGAGGTCACGAACATCCTGACCCATTCAGAGTCCAAGGTCCTTTTCGTCTCCAGACGTCTCCTGCACAATGTCACCGAGGAGGCTATGAAGCATCTCGTCCTGGTCATCGACATCGAGACCTTCGAAATCATCAGGCAGGACGAAGAGGCTTTCACCTGCGACGGGAAAGTGGCTATGCCGATGCCCGACGACATCGCGGCCATCATCTACACTTCGGGAACCACAGGAAACGCCAAGGGCGTGGTGCTCAGCCACCGCAACCTCACTTCCTGCATCAAGTCGTGCTATCATTGCTGCAAACGCCACTCCTACGACCGCTGGCTCTCCATCCTTCCGATGTCGCATACCCTCGAGATGACCATCTGTATGCTCTACCCGATGTATGTGGGAGGCAGCGTCTATTACATCTCCAAGCCGCCGGTGCCTTCCCTGCTTCTGAAAGTGATGCAGGAGGTCAGGCCGACCACTATGCTCTCGGTTCCGCTCATCATCGAGAAGATATACCGGAACAGCATCGTCCCTACCATACGCAAGAGTCCCGTGCTCACCTGGCTGCAGAAGAATATGCCTTTCGTGCTCTACCGCATAATCGGTATGAAGCTCCGCCAGACTTTCGGCGGTCAGATAACCTTCTTCGGCATCGGAGGGGCCAAGCTGGACACCGAGGTCGAGACCTTCCTGCTCAAGGCCAATTTCCCTTACGCCATAGGCTACGGTCTGACCGAGACTTCGCCGCTGCTCAGCTTTATGATGGGCCGCAACCGCACGCCGGGTTCCATCGGCATCCCTTGCCGCGGCGTGACCCTCAAGCTCTACAATCCCGACCCTCTCACCGGCGAGGGAGAAATCGTCGCGAAGGGCCCGAACGTTATGCTCGGCTATTACAAGGATCCTAACCGCACCCGCGAGGCGTTCACTCCGGACGGCTGGTTCCGCACGAACGATCTGGCCTGCCTCGACGAGAAGGGCCGCTATCACATTAAGGGCCGTCTGAACAATATGATTCTCGGCCCGTCCGGCGAGAACATCTATCCCGAGGAAATCGAGCAGCTGATAAACGGCATCGAGACCGTGAACGAGTCAGTCATCGTCTCCCGCCAGGGCAAGCTCGTGGCGCTCGTGAACTTCGACGAGAATGCCATCGACTGGAATCACGAGGGCGAGGAGGAGTTCTTCAAGAAGCTCGAGGAGAAGAAGCAGATGATTCTCGGCGTCGTGAACAAGAACGTGAACAAGACCTCGAAGGTCAGCGATGTGCAGGTGATGAAGGAGCCGTTCGAGAAGACAGCCACGCGCAAGATCCGGCGCTTCAAGTACACGAACACCAAGGGATTGTAGAATATGAGATTGGCCGCCTGAAAAGGCGGCCAATTTTTCATACCCGACTTGCTTTGCCGTCCTGCCCGACCTGCTCGGGCATCTCGTGTCTCGAAGGGATTGCCGGTCGAGCCGGCGCGAAGGCCGGATGCCCGCAAAGGGAGTGAATATTTCTGTCTCAATCGTATTCCCTTGCTGTAAGACCAGCCCAGGTGTAATAGATGATGTCGGTGAGAGTGGCGTAGCCGGTGCCCTCTTCAACGCCGTGCGCTTTCCACTGGTCTGTCAGGTCCTTGCGGATTTCGATGCTTTTCAGGCGCTGATTTATCCAGTTGTCGGAATACCCCAGCCGCTTGTAATCCTGCAACGACTGCTGGATGCCCAACTCGGGGTCCTGCATCTGGTGAATCCGCGCCGCGCCAACCTGCGCCAACCAGCGCTTGAAAGGCTCAGCTTTCTTAGACGGGATGGACTGGACGATACGGAAGATGCCTTGAAGGTCCATGCACCGAACGGAATGCGGCTTCCCGTCCGTGGACACGAATTTGTGGGTGGGACAATTTGACCCCCTGACGAAATCGTCAAATTCCTTGTCACGCTTGCGGCGTGTCTTGAAATAATCCGCAGGATCAGGAGAATCCGTCAGGGCGGCAACAATGTCGTTGATACAGAAATACCACTTCTCCTCGTTCTCATCCCAGAACGTCCGAATCCGTTTATCTTCAAAAACTTTCAATGCCTGTGTAGCCATAAACCATCATATTTTATGCAAAATTAGTCAATCCTCATACGGATTGCAACTGGTGAGGGGGTCAAATTGACCCCCTCACAAAACAATTGCTTTTTAGATGATTACGCGTAAATTAGGGCTATTAATCTAACGCAAGACCTATCTATGAAGCCGAACAATTGGAACAATAGTGAGAGCGAAGCGGCTATCGGCCAAAGGCCGGCAATGACGAAAGTTCTTCCCCTTTTTCTCCTTGCCCGGCAGCTGCCGGGAGTCAACCTATATGCTGAAGTCGGCGCAGCCCTCGGCGGTGCCGGCGAGCCAGACGACGTCGCCTTCGCGCAGGTCGGTGCTGCTGTCCGGGTTGGTGTAGAACTTGTCGCCCCGCAGTATGCTGATGACTATGCACCCGGCTGAGCGCATATCCAGATTCTTCAGGACCTTGCCGGTCAGGAACGACTCCCTGCCGAGCTGCAGCTTCTTCACTACGAACTCCTTGTCCGGCGAGGCTTCATCTGCGCTTCTCTCTGCTGCGCTCATCGCCTCGCTGAAAGCCGAAATCTGCTCTTTCGTACCCACCGCGAGCAGCCTGTCGGCCGGATAGACGGTCTCCTCGCCCGCCGGCATCAGGATGTTGTGCGAGCCCCGGAGGATCTTGAGGATGTTAACCCCGCATTCTTTAAGCATAGCGATATTGAGCAGCTTCTTTCCGGCGATCTCCGAGTCCGACGATACGGTGAAGAGTTCCAGAACCACATCGTAGTCGCCGAGCGATTCCCTGACCGTGGCGGTCACCGGGGCGTCCTCCTTCTCCTGATTCTCCCTTGCGCTGAAATTCTTCACGAAGGTCTTCTCTATGGAGGTGTAGCCCTTGGCATAGCGCTTTATGAGCAGCACGAACTCCACTCCCGAGATGGCGATCAGGAAGATGAACCAGAAAGTCAGCTTGAAGTGCATCATAAAGAGGACTATGACGAAGCCGATGGTTATGAAGGCCCGTGCCAGCATCATCGCTATCATCGGGCCTCTGTTCGAGGGTTTCTTGTTTATGAGTTCGAAAGCGATTCTGGTGGCCTTGCCGTCCCTGGCTCCCCGGCTGATGCCGAGACCGTAGAGGAACGGGGTCATTATCAGAAGGGTTACGCAGACCACTATTATGTGCCGTGTCAGCTCTCCCATACCCGGAAGCAGACTCACGAGAGCCGGTTCGAAGTAGTCTCGGGAGGCGAAGAGAAGTGCGCCGAGGATGATGCCGTAGAAGAGGATCCGCATCAGGAACTGTCCCCAGATGTACTTCCAGCCGCCTTCGTCTTCCTTAGTTATCTTCACGTCCGAGTGGGCGGGGGTTATCTTCTCCAGAATATTCTGCGGAATCTTCTTCTCGAGATGGTCGCAGTAAGGATTCGCCGCCTTAATCATATAAGGAGTAAGGAAGGTGGTGATGACGGATACGGCTATGATGACCGGATAGATGAAATCGCGCATCACACCGAGCGAGCAGCCCAGACCCGCGATGATGAAGGCGAACTCTCCGAGCTGCGAGACGCTGAAGCTGGTGTTTATCGCGTTCCTGAGACCCTTCCCAGCCACGAGCACGCCGGTCGTGGTGAAGAATACCATACCGATGACCGTGAGAGCTGTGATGACCAGTATCGCCGCCCAGTGCTGCACTATCACCGAAGGGTCCAGCATCATACCCACGGAGACGAAGAAAATGGCTCCGAAGAGGTCCTTTATGGTCTTCATTATCTTCTCGATCCTCTCGCCTTCAGTGGTCTCGGCAAGCATAGAACCCATAACGAAGGCTCCGAGGGCGGAGGAGAAGCCGGCATAAGTCGCTACGGAGACCATTACGAAACAGAGCGAAATGCTGACTATCAGAAGAATCTCGTCGTTCAGGTATTTCTTCGCTCCCTTGAGGAGGCTCGGGATGATGTAGATGCCCACCAGAAACCACAGGAGCAGGAAAAAGATCAGCTTTCCTATGCCCATAAGCATTTCGGTGCCGGAGAAGCGGTTCGATACCGCCACAGTGGAAAGCAGCACGAGCATAATGATGGCCATAATGTCCTCCACCACGAGGGTTCCGAACACTATCTGTGTCTGCGGGGCTTTCTTCAGGCCCATATCCTCATAGGCCTTCAGCACTATGGCTGCGGAGGACATAGACATCAGACCTCCCAGGAAGATGCATTCCATAGTGGTGAAATGCAGCAGGTAGCCTGTTATGAGCCCGACCATAAACATACCCAGAACCTTGATTCCGGCTATTATCATCGCGGAACTGCCCACTTTCAGGAGTTTCTTGAAGCTGAACTCGAGGCCCACCGCGAAAAGCATAAAGATGATTCCGATTTCCGACCATTCGCTTACGGCCTCCGTGCTGGCCATCTGGGGGCAGAGTCCGAGATGGGGGCCTACAAGGAATCCGGCTATGATATATCCGAGTATGATGGGCTGCCTGAGTCTGTTGAACAGGATGGTGCAGAATCCCGCCGCGAAGAGGATGAGGCCGAGGTCGGCCACAAGGTTAAGTTCTTCTGTCATTACGTTTACGATTGAACTCGCAAAGGTACATATTTTCGTCCGTTTTTTCGTACCTTCGCGGAGTTAAAATTATTCCATATGGGAAAGTACAACTTCGATGAAATGGTCGACAGACGCGGCAGCGGCTGCGTGAAGTGGGATGCGCCGTGTCCGGCCGGTCCCGTGGACGCCGATGTCATACCGATGTGGGTCGCGGATATGGATTTCAAGGCCGCCCCCGAAATCGCGGAGGCTATCCGCAAACGTCTGGAGGAGGGAGTCTTCGGCTATACCCGTGTGCCGGACTCCTATTATCGGTCCTCCATAGACTGGTGGATCCGCCGCAGGGGATGGCATACCGAAAAGGACTGGTATCTGCCCATACCCGGTCTGGTGCCGGCTATGTCCGTCGTCCTCAAGGCCCTGTCCCAGTATGAGCTTAAGGACGGTCAGGTGGTGGAGAAGCCCGGGCGCGGACGCGGCCCCAATGGGGAGCTTCCCAAGGTGATCATCCAGAACCCGGGATACAACGGCTTCTACTACACGGTCAGGGACAATCAGTGCGAACTTTCCGAGAACCGCCTCATCTATGACACTGAAGGGGACCAGGCCACCTGGTACCTCAATTTCGAAGATCTCGAAAGGCGGGCCGCAGACCCTATGGCGAAGATTCTGCTCTTCTGCAATCCCCACAACCCCTGCGGGCGCGTATGGCACCGCGAGGAGCTTCAGCGGGTGGACGAGATATGCCGCCGCCACGGGGTCATAGTCATAAGCGACGAGATCCACTGCGACCTCGAGATGCCGGGTTCGCATTTCATACCGATGGCCTCACTCTCGGAAGAGGCTCAGAAGAATACCATAACCCTCAACTCCCCGAGCAAGTCTTTCAATATCGCGGGCCTCGGCATTTCGAACATCATTACCGATAATCCGGAGTGGAAGGCTCTGATAGAAAGAGTTATGCACATTAATCAGACCCGCGAGCTGAATCCTTTCGGAGTGGTGGCCCTCGAGGCCGCATACGATCACGGGGAGCCTTGGCTGAATGAACTGAACGAATACCTCTGGGGCAATTACCGCCATTTCTGCGAGCGTTTCGAGGAGGAGATTCCCGAGATTCCCGTGACCCGGCTCGAAGGCACTTATCTGGCGTGGATAGACGTAAGATGCCTCCGGATGTCCGCCGACGATATAGAGAAAAGCCTCATCGAGAACGAGAAGGTGTGGATCAATTCCGGCATTATGTACGGCCGCGACGGCTTTATGCGCATTAATCTGGCCTGCCCGCGCGCCCGTCTGGAGGAAGGCACGGAGAGAATGATAAAGGGCTTCAAACGCCTGATGCTCACCGGCCTCTGCACCGTCTCGACGATGATTCTGACGCAGTAAGCCGTAGATTTTTCCGGATATGAAAATTCAAATTCTTAACTGAATTTTGTGCACTTCTGCCATATGTTTTTGAGAATTTTGTGCACTTTATATCGTGAATTTTCTTAATTTTGTGCAGTTTGATTAATGGTCGGCATTATGACGGATCTTTTTACCATACTTTCAGACCAGAAAGCTGAACTCGAGCGGACCCCATTAGACCGACAGGTGTCACGTCCGGAAGAGAATATGATAAACCTGAGCAGTAATGTCGCTCAAGTGGTTACAGGTGTGAGACGAAGCGGCAAATCCACCATCTGTCAGCGTGTTATACTTCAGTCCGGACATCCTTTCGGATATGTTAATTTCGATGATGAGCGCCTGTCCGGCCTTGACGCAAGGGATTTGGACGGTGTCCTGCAGACTCTATATCGCATCAACGGGGATTTTGACGTACTCTTTATGGACGAGGCGCAGGATGTCAAGGGGTGGCATCTGTTCGTCAACAGGATGCTCCGAAGCGGAATGAAAGTCGTCTTGACAGGTTCTAACGCAAATCTGCTCAGCAGCGACCTTACTTCTTATCTTACAGGTAGATACAACGAGGTTTCACTCTATCCTTTCTCCTTTGCCGAATATTGCAATGCGCGCAAGGTCGATTTGACAAGTCATACGACCAAGTGTCAGGCCATGCGCAAGAGGGCGCTTGACGAGTATATGTTCAGCGGAGGCCTGCCGGAGGTCGTACTCAACGGCGAGGGACGCGGCTATGTGATGTCCCTTCTGAATGCCATCATCACAAAAGACATAAAGAACAGGCACAAGATCAGATACATAGAGACTTTGCAGGAAGTAGCTGACAGCCTGCTGGACAAGTATTGTCAGGAGATTTCTTTCAATGAGATAGCGGAAGAGTTCTCTCTTAATTCCGTACATACGGCAAAAAAATATGTGTCATATCTGGAAGAGGCTTTTCTCATAAGAATCATACATAAGTATTCATTCCGGCACGGGGAAAGAACAAGCGGACGGAAAGTATATTCCGTCGATCTATCCTTTGCGACTCGGCGCAAAGATACTCTCAGCACGGAATTTCTCGGCTGGAGGCTTGAGAATATCATCCTTCTTGAACTGTTGCGCCGGATAGACAGACAGTATCAGGACGTCTTCTATATGAAAAAGGCCGGGCAGTTCGAAGTGGACTTCGTCGTGTGTGAACGTTCTAAAGCGATAGAGCTGATTCAGGTCGCACATCATATTGACGCGCCTGACACAAAGTTATACAGAAGGGAAACCAGAGGACTCATAAAGGGTGCCGAACTCTCCGGATGCCATAAACTGAAACTGATAGTGCTCGAAGGAGGGCGTCAGACCATCAGCATCTCAGGAGAAACTATAGAAGTCGCTCCGGCGGCGGAATGGCTGTGTAACGGAGAAACATATCGCTGAAAGAAATATAATCCTTAATTCCGCAGAATCCCGCTTTGGGCTTTCGCTTGCTTGTATTGGATATGAAACAGAAATTACTTACGCTTGCCGTATTCGCATTGGCCGCAGCGGCGGCCGCTTTCCTTTGTCTGCGCAGGACCTCGGGCGCGTTTCCTCCGAAGGGTGAGGCTCTGCGTCTGGCGACGTACAATGTGGGCGTGTTCCACAAGAGCGGCGCGGATATGGTCGGCGAAATCGCGGCGATGATGCGCGAACTCGACGCGGACGTGCTGTCGCTGAACGAGCTGGACAGCTGCAACGCGCGGCACCACTCGTTCCAGCTCGCCGAGTTCTGCTCACAGATGGGGGAGTGGCGCTACCATTTCAGCAAAGCCATTGACTATCAAGGCGGCGCGTACGGAATAGGCGTGGCCTTCCGGCCAATCCCGGATTCCCTGACGACGCTTACTCTGGCCCTTCCGCAGGGTGATGGGGCTGAACGCCGCTCGGCTTCGCTGGTGGTGTTCCCCTCGTTCGTGTTCATCTCCACGCATCTGGACCACACTTCGGCCGAGGCCCGCAAGCTTCAGATTGAGAGCATAAGCGCTTTCGTGTCAGAGCATTTCGCCGATTCCGGCCTTCCGGTTTTCCTCTGTGGGGATTTCAATGCCCGGCCGGATTCCGGGGAGATTCTGGGGATGATGGAGGACTGGACTCTGCTTTCTCCGCCTATGTCGGGCGCGGGGACTTACCCGGCCGACGCCCCGGACCGCATCATCGACTACATCTTCGCTTACCGCAACGGGGCCTCGTACAGCGTGACCGGGGGAGGCATCTGCACCCGCTTCGACTCCGCAGACGTCACCCTCGCTTCCGACCACCTTCCGGTCTATGTGGACGTAGTCCTATAGTAAGTAATCCCGCTCAAAATTGTACTGGTTTCTTGCCGAACTTTTGCATTATGAAACGCAGATCTAAGACTATCATTGTGCCGGCATTGGCCGCTGCGGCGGCGTTGGTGCTGCTTCCGGGCTGCCACAGGAGGGACCCGGCGGAACAGCAGGTTCCCGAGATTTCGGGCAATATAGTGGAGGTGAACGGATATGGTCAGCCGATACCCGACTTCACTCCCGCCCAGATGGCTGAGGCGGGCTTCGATTACGCCGACCTCATAAACGTGACGATAGGCGAGGAGATAGTGCTGAAGAATCTCCCCTACGTGAGTTCGTTCAATGAAGTGGCCATTCTGGGCCCTTCCTACGTGGATTACAACGCCCGGGGCGATGACTATGGCTTCGCGATGCTGAACGGGGATTTCCAGTATTTCATAGGAGGAGAGGTGGGGGACAGGGTCACGATGACCCTCTCGAAGAAAGGCGGTTATCTCGAAACCTATGAACTGATGAAGTCGGTCTATCCCGTGGAGCGCCGTGCGGGCGAGACTGCGGAGCAGTACGCAAACTTCCGTATGGTCACGACTTCGGGGGTGGCTTCTGGAGTTCTCTACCGCAGCGGCAATCCGCTGAACTGCGAAAAGAATCCCGGCCGCTACAGTGTCGCTGACAGTCTGGCGGGGACGGTCGACATAAGGACAGAGATAGACCTTGCCGACTCTCCGGAGAAGGTGGAGAAGTATATCGCGTCGGAAGGCTACGGGGCCTCTTATTGCCCGGCGCTTTATGCCGCCGGGAACGTGATGGCCTGCGGGATGAACGCGAACGGCTTCTGCGAGGACTTCAAGACGCGTCTGGGCGAAGCCGTGAAATTTATGATAGGGCACGAGCCGCCTTATCTGATCCACTGCAATGAGGGCAAGGACCGCTGCGGATTCGTGACTATGGTTTTCGAGGCCCTCTGCGGCGCTTCGGTCGAGGAACTGCGCCGGGACTATATGGTCACGATGCTGAATTACTATCAGATTCCGGACGGGGGCGAGTCATATATGCTGAGGCAGTCTCTCTCCATCGACCGGATGATCTGGCTTATGTGCAATGAAGAGGTTCTCGAGAACTATCTCAAGATAGACTGGAGCACCGTCGATGTCTCCGACATAGACTGGGCCGGTCTGGGCTTCTACAAGACTCAGCTTCAAGGCGCAACCCTGCAGGCTTCCGCCGCCGGTTATCTGCGCGAATGCGGTCTGGACGACTCTCAGATCGCTGCCCTCCGCCGTATCCTCACAGAAGGCAGGTAGTTCAGCCCGACAGTACAGCGGGAGGTTTATCCGTGCCTATGATTAAACAAGTGTTTAAAAAATTTGTTTAAATAAGATTTTTGTCTTTCCTTTGCGGAGTCAATGCTTCAGGGAGGCCTGCCCGCACATCTGTGAAGGCGGAGCGCATCCCGGAAGCCGGACGAGGCAGATACTGAAATTATGGGAAAGACAACAGAAGAAAAAATCCTTGAGGCGGCGAAGACCGCCTTCATCCGCGACGGGTTCAACGGCGCGAGAGTCAGGGACATCGCCGAAAGTGCCGGGGTGAATCTCGCCCTGGTGAACTATCACTTCGGGAGCAAACGGGAGCTGTTCAATGCTGTTATGGGACGGGCTCTGGTCACGTTCCGGGACAGTATGCTCGGAATGGTGCACGACGAGACGACCGATCTGAAGACAAAAATCAGGGAATGTGTCAGGAATTATTCGCAGATGCTGGAGGAGAACCCGCAGCTCATTTCTTTCGTGATGCACGGGCTGTCGAGGGACGAGGGCGAGTTCGCAAGACAGTTCGCCGTCCAGAATGTCTTTCTGGGAAGTGCGATGCAGAAGCAGCTTATTTCCGAGGGGCTGTCCGAAGAACAGAGCGAGCAGTTTATGGTCACGATGTTCACGCTTCTCGCCGGTGCTTGCCTGACCGCACCGATAACGAAGATTGTCCTTTCCAAGGACGATTCTCAGATGAAGGAGTTTTTCCGGAAAAGAGAGGAGGCCCTTCCCTCACTGCTCGAAATAATCATTGAGTTTCAGAAACTTGAAAAATAATATGAGAAAGTTGTTCTTGACTTTTCTGGTCGCCGGGGTCCTTCCTGTGTGCGCCGGAGCGGTGTCTCTGGAAGAATGTCTGAGCCGTGCGCGGGAGAACTACCCTCTGATCCGTCAGAACGAACTTGTGGAAAGCCTCGAAAAGTACAGCTTCGCGAACGCTGCTGCAGCCTACCTGCCTCAGGTTCAATTCCTCGGACAGGCGACCTGGCAGACTGACGCGGTGGAGTTTCCCAAGGAGTTGGAAAGCCTCAGCAAGGCGGCCGGACTGGACATAAAAGGCCTGTCCAGAGACCAGTACAAGCTTATGCTTCAGATTTCCCAGACTGTCTGGGATGGAGGAGCAGCGCGGGCGCGGAAAGAGGATGCAAGGGCCGGAAGCGAGGTCTCCCGGCTCAGTATCGGGAAAGAACTGGAGGAAGTGGAGTCCCGCACCACTGAGGTATATTTCGGGATATTGGCTCTTCAGGAAAACATCCGGACGCTCGTAAACTCGCTCAAGCTGCTTGAGGCGAATCTTTCCGTGGCGCAGGCCGGGGCGAAAAACGGAACCGTGATGCAGTCTGACATTGACCGCATCCGCGTGGAAGGGCTCTCTCTCGAGCAGAAGCTCACCGAAACTTCCAAAGCTCTGGAAGCCTATCGTCTGGTGCTTTCGCTGATGACCGGTCTCGAAATCGGAGAGAACGAGATTTTCGAGATTCCGACGATTCCTCCGGTCAGGACTGATGTCAACGCGAGTTCGGCCCTGCAGCTTTTCGATGCGCAGGCGGAACAGATAAGAGTCAGGAAAGCTATGGTCAACTCGGCGGTGATGCCGCATTTCGACCTTTTCGCCCAGGGATGGTACGGCCGGCCGGGGCTGAATATGTTCAACGATATGATGTACAACGACTTTTCGTGGAACGCGATGGTGGGTGTGCGTATGCAGTGGAACATATCCTCTTTCTACACCAGGCGCAACGACATCCGCACTGCTGACCATCAGGCGAGGATGCTGCAGAACAGCAAGGCAGCCTACCAGTGGAACTTCTCCCTGCAGCAGACGCAGGTCGAGAAGGAAATCGAGAAAATGAACGAACTTCAAGAAAAGGACAGGGTGATCGTCGCTCTGCGCCGATCAATACGGGAATCCTCCGAGTCCAAATTCCGGAACGGGGTCATCACTGCCGACGACCTGCTTCGCGACATTACCGAGGAGAACAACGCCGAGAGCCGCTGCAACATCCACAGACTGGAGGCTCTGCGGAATATCTACAAGCTCAAGACAATGCTCGGGCAATAAGTGATTCTATAAAAAAAAGAGAAAAGACATTGACAAACAACGAATGAATATGGACAGCATCATTAAAACCGCTCTGACTCTTATCGCTGCGACTGCACTTCTCGTCTCCTGCGGAGGAAAGGGAAGCCGCTACGATGCGGAGGGGAGCTTCGAGTCAGAAGAAATCACGGTCAGTGCGGAAGCGACCGGAAAAATCCTCGAATTCGGGGTCAGAGAGGGGCAGAAGGTCGTCTGCGGAGAGAAACTGGGCTGCATAGACTCTCTTCAGCTGGAGCTTGCGAAATTGCAGCTGGAGAAAAACATAAAGGCGGTCCGCAGCAGCCGTCCGGATGTGGCCAGCCAGATTGCTGCGCAGGAGGCGCAGCTGCAGACTCTCCGAAAAGAAAAGACCCGCATCGGGAAACTGTTTGAGGACGGGGCGGCCACGGGCAGGCAGATGGATGAGGTGAACTCGCAGATTTCCGTACTCGAGGCTCAGATTGCCGCGCAGAAATCGACTCTGGGTAATTCTGCGGTCGGGGTTGACGCCCAAAGCTCTTCGATAGAACTTCAGATCGCGCAGATGGAGGAAAGAATCTCCAAATGCCATATTATTTCCCCCATAAACGGCGCGGTGCTCACGAAGTACGCCAATGCCGGAGAGTTCGCCTCGACGGGAAAGCCGCTCCTGAAAATCGCCGATCTGGACGATGTGTTCCTTCGTGTCTATGTCACGTCGGCTCAGCTCAGCGGGATGCGTCTCGGGCAGAAAGTCAGGACGTTCGCGGATTTCGGAGGCGAGAATGTGCGGGAATACGAGGGCACGGTGGAATGGATTTCATCCAAGAGCGAGTTCACTCCGAAGAACATACAGACAGCCGACGAGCGGGAGAATCTCGTCTATGCCGTCAAGGTCGCGGTGAAGAACGACGGCTTCATCAAACTCGGGATGTACGGAGGAATCTGTCTCTGATGCGGATAATGGGCACTGCGGAACATATCGTGGATAATGCGATCAGCATAAGAGGACTGCGCAAGTCCTTCAGGCCTGTCTCCGCTGTGGACGGAGTGAGCCTTGAGGTGTGCAAGGGTGAACTTTTCGGAATCATCGGCCCTGACGGAGCGGGCAAGACCACGCTCTTCCGCCTGCTGGCCACACTTCTGGACGCGGACGGGGGCGAAGCTTCGGTCGATGGACTCGACATCCGGAAAGATTACCGGGAGCTGCGGAAGAGAGTGGGGTATATGCCCGGCAAGTTTTCTCTCTATCAGGATCTTAGCGTGAAAGAGAACCTTGAGTTCTTCGCTTCTGTTTTCGGGACTTCAATCCGGGAGAATTACGATCTGATAGGAGACATCTACTGCCGTCTTGAGCCTTTCTCCGACAGAAAGGCCGGCAAGCTCTCGGGAGGGATGAAACAGAAGCTTGCGCTGTGCTGCGCCCTGATTCATTCACCTTCCGTGCTGTTTCTGGACGAACCCACGACCGGAGTGGACCCGTCTTCCCGGCGGGAGTTCTGGGAAATGCTTGCCCATCTGAAATCTTTCGGAATCACTATGCTGGTTTCGACCGCATATATGGACGAGGCATCGAAATGCGACCGGGTGGCCCTGATGAGCGGAGGGAGGTTCCGCAGGGTAGGAACTGTCGGGGAGATTACGGGAGCGTTCGGACACAGGCTGATGGAAATCCGTTCAGACGATATGTTCAGGCTGCTTGCAGACGTAAGGAAACTCGGTGGGGTCGAGGAGTGCTACACATTCGGCGGGGTGCATCACATCAGACTGAAGGACGCATCTCCGCTGACAGCCGGGGAAATCCGTGCAGAAATGGAGGGGAGGGGGCATAGCGGTGTCGAGGTGCAGGATTGTATGCCGACTCTCGAGGATTGTTTTCTCGTCATTTGACAGCTTTATGAATAGAAGTGAAATAAATGTGATCGAAGTCCGGGGGCTGACTAAACGCTTCGGGGATTTCGCTGCGGTGGACGGAATAAGCTTCGCTGTGCGCAGAGGGGAGATTTTCGGATTTCTCGGAGCTAACGGCGCGGGTAAGACCACAGCGATGAGGATGCTCTGCGGCCTGAGCGTGCCCTCCGGCGGCGAAGGGCGGGTCTGCGGCTGCGACATAATGAGGGAGTCTGAGAAAATCAAGCGGCACATAGGCTATATGAGCCAGAAATTCTCGCTCTACGAAGATCTGACCGTGAAAGACAATATGGAACTCTTCGCCGGCATCTACGGCGTGCCGCACAGGGAGATTGCCCCGAGAATGAATGAACTGCTGGGGCTGCTGGATGCCGCCGGAGTGAAAGACAAGGTCGTAAGGGACATTCCCACAGGGTGGAAGCAGAAACTCGCTTTCTCGGTCGCCATTTTCCACCGTCCGGAGATCGTGTTTCTGGACGAACCCACAGGCGGTGTCGATCCGGCCACGAGAAGGCAGTTCTGGGAGTTGATCTACAAGGCGGCCTCCGACGGGATAACGGTTTTCGTGACTACGCACTATATGGACGAAGCCGAGTACTGCGACAGGGTGTCGATGATGGTGGACGGGCACATCGAAGCTCTCGACTCTCCGGCGGCGCTGAAGAAGAGATACGGAGCGGCGACGATGGGAGAGGTCTTCGATACGATAGCCAGAGGCGCAAAGCGCGGCGAATGACCGGAAGAAAAGGATACGGAAAATGGAACACCACAGTGCAAAGAAATATCCTGCAGGTGATGCCCGAACGGAATTCGGGGCATTCGTAAGGAAAGAGTTCACGCACATTCTGCGTGACCCCAGAACTATGCTCATACTCTTCATCACCCCCGTCGTGCTTATTCTCCTGTTCAGCTACGCCATTTCCACCGAAATCCGGAATGTCGACGTGGCGGTGCTTATGCCGGAGCGCGATGCGGCGCTCTCCTCTCTTGTGGAGAAAATCGATGCGAGCGAGTATTTCCGGGTGACCGGCACTCTGACTTCTCCGGAGCAGGCTGAACGGATATTCCGCAGAGGGGAGGCGGATATCGTGCTATCTTTCGAGAAAGGTTTCAGCTCAGCGGGCATTTCTGCGGACGGTACGGGAATCGGCATCATCGCCGATGCGTCAAATCCTAACACCGCCGCCACCGAGACGATGTACCTTTCCGCCATAATCGGAGAATGGCTGTCCGCTCAGGCGGCGGGAGGGGCCGCGGCCGTCTCTTCCGGTCTGAGCGGGGAATCGTCCGGCATCACAGCGGCCCCCCGGGCCGCTGTGGGCACGCTGAGCGGCAATGTGCATATGCTCTACAACCCTCAGCTGCGCAGCTCCTACAATTTCGTGCCCGGCATTATGGGACTGATACTTATGCTGATATGTGCTCTTATGACCTCCGTCTCCATAGTCCGGGAAAAGGAAAACGGGACGATGGAGGTCCTGCTCGTCTCTCCCGTGAAAGCTCTGACCATCATCATCGCCAAGATGATTCCCTACTTCACGATGGCCTGTCTGGACTTGGCGATAGTCCTCCTTATGTCGAAATTCGTCCTCGGAATGCCGATGTCCGGAAGCCTGTTCTGGATAATCGCGTCTTCCGTAGTCTATATAATCCTCGGATTGTCGATCGGCCTGCTGGTTTCGAACATCGTGAAGAGCCAGGTCGCGGCATCGCTGGTCTGCGCCATAGGATTTCTCTTTCCTATGCTTATGCTCAGCGGGATGATGTTTCCGATCGAGAGTATGCCCGCTTTCTTCCGCTGGATTTCCACGGTGATTCCGGCGCGGTGGTATGTCGTGCTGCTCCGCCGGCTGATGATTCAGGGCACGGGATTCGTCTTCGTCGCCAAGGAATTCGCGATTCTCTGCACGATGACTCTCGCCGTGGCGGGTTTCGCCCTGAAAACTTTCAACGACAAACTGGAATAAGCTTATGGCAGCGATAAGATATCTTCTTGCAAAGGAACTGAAACAGTTCGTGCGGGACCCGTTTATGCCGAGGCTCGCGCTATTTTTCCCCGTCGTGCTTATGCTGGTTATGCCTTGGATCGCGACGATGGATATCAAGAACGTGAACATATCCGTAGTCGATGAAGACGGAAGCCCGATGTCCGGGAGGCTCGTGCGGAAAATCGAGGCGTCAGACTATTTCATTCTCAAGGATACGCCCTCGAGCTACGGCGAAGCATTCTCCGGCATCGAAGACGGAAGCACTGACATCGTCCTTAATATTCCCCGAGGAATGGAGAGGGGATTTGTCGGAGGAGAGAATGTGGAGGTCTATATCGCAGCCAATGCGGTGAACAGCACCAAGGGTTCTCTGGGCGCGGGCTATCTCAATTCTATCGTTTCAGAATTTTCGGCAGAGGAATCGGGGAGCCGGGATGCTCCGGTGCGGCTGTCCGTGCATTATGCGTTCAACCCCCATCTCAACTACAGGCTCTTTATGGTTCCGGCATTCCTGATTATGGTTCTCATCGCCATCTGCGGATTCCTGCCTACGGTGAACATAGTCTCTGAAAAGGAAAGGGGTACGATAGAGCAGATTAATGTCACCCCTGTCGGCAAAGGGGAGTTCATAGCCTCGAAAATCATATTCTACGGCCTTCTGGGGCTGATAATCTTCACTCTTTCGTTTCTCATCGGGAAGTTCGTCTATGGCATAGCCCCTTACGGCGGCTATGCTGCCATCTATCTTGCCGCAGTGCTTTTCCTTCTCTTTATGACCGGATTCGGGCTGACCATCTCGAACTTTTCAGCCACTCTGCAGCAGGCCGTGTTCGCGATGTTCTTCTTTATGATGATTTTCGTGCTGATGAGCGGGCTTTTCACTCCGGCCGAATCTATGGCCGGCTGGGCCTACGGATTCAGCACTCTGCTGCCGTCCCGCTATTTCGTGGACATTATGCGCGCGGTCTGCCTCAAGGGAAGCCGCATCGCCGATGTCGGCTTCGATTTCGCGATGCTCGCACTTTTCTCCGCCCTTATGAATGTCGCAGCTATCCTCACCTACCGCAAACGCGGATAAGCACCCCGCTTCTGCTGCCCGGGCTGTGTTCGCCCGTCGTAGCAGGTCTGCGTTTACCCGTCGAGGCGGTTCTGCGTTTGCCCCTCTTTTTACCCTTTATGCGAAAAAACGGCCCTGTAGATATCTACAGGGCCGCTTTAGTGGTGCTGGCAGGAGTTGAACCGGCGACACATGGATTTTCAGTCCATTGCTCTACCACCTGAGCTACAGCACCATTCCGCGTTGGGATTGCAAAGGTAGTGATTTTTCGATAGCCTGCAAATTTTTTCGGACTTATTTTTAGGTATCGTTTATCTTCGGGGTGAAAATAACGTTTTATTTCACCCCGGATGCGTTTCAGAAGGTCTTCGGGGTGAAAAAAGGGTCTTTTTTCACCCCGAATCCATAGATGCTATCAGGGAAAATCACACCGGGTCGACATCGAAGTGGATATGGGAGGTGTAGGAGTTCCGCTTCTCGAAGGCGGCGATGGCCGAGAGTATGGCAGATTTGGCGGCGGAGATGCCTTTCCCCTTCGGCAGGACTATCCTGATACGCAGAAGGTCGGCCTCCCACGGAGCGGTATTGAAAGGCTCCGTAATGACTCCTCCGAAGCGCAAATCGCTCTCTGACACCGGACTGCCGACTCCGCTGCCGCTCCCAGCAGCAGAAGGCAAACCTCCCCCCGTGACAGCAGAAGGCATACCGCCTCCCGGACTCCCGCCGCAGACTTCCCTCAGCGTCAGCGCGAGGCGCGATGCCATCAGATGAAGGCGCGAGGAGGAACTGTCCCGGATGAGGACATCCACTATCCGCGAGTACGGCGGCAGATTCAGAGCCCGGCGCTCCTGAAGCAGCAGCTTCACCACTTCGTCATAAGAGTAGGCCCCGCCGCCCCCGGAGAGCATTCTGTACACGGGATGCGATGATCGGGAAGTCTGAATGACTATATTCCCGCCCCCGGCCCCGACACCATCCGTTCCCAAGCCGCAAGAGTCCCCCGCCCGCGAAACGAACCCAGTCCCCTCCGACCGCCTCAGCTGCAACTGCCTCAGAATCTGCAGCGCACGCTCGTCGGCACGGAAATCCGCCCGGGCGAAAAGATTGTCGCAGAGCATCACGGCCACAAGGGAGATGCGCGAGAGGGGGAGAGACTTCGACTGTGACATCGTCCCCATAATAATCCTCGCATCAGGCGTGAAATCCTCGTCCCCGAGACAGCTTGCGCTCTGCTCCGGGAACAGGGGAACCACCTCGTCCCTGAGAAAATGCACATCGCCCCAGGTCCTCAGCAGCAGCACATTACCCCCGCGTTCCAGAGTCCGGGCCATCATAGCGATAAGCCTCCGCGAAAAGTTCCCGACCATCCCGTTCTTGCGTTTCTCGGCGGCAGTGTCGATAATCTCCGCGGGCGGAAGGACGAAAGGCTCCGGCTCCTTGAGCATCAGGTATTTGCCGGACTGCGCGTTGACCAGACTCTCCAGCGAGGGAGTCGCCGAGCACAGGAGCAGCCCGCAGCCGTGAATCCTCGCCAGCACTGCGGCCAGATCGCGACCGTGGAAACGCGGAGTCACGTCCTGCTTGTAGGAAGGGTCGTGCTCATTCAGCACCACGATAAGCCCCAGCGAAGCGAAAGGCAGGAGCAGTGCCGAGCGCGTGCCCACCACCAGATGAGCCTTGCTCGAGCGCAGCCTGTCCGCGACATCCCGCCTCTGCCCGTCCGGAAGCGAAGAATGGTACAGCAGCACCCGCTCTCCGAACTCTTCAGCCAGAGCCCGCTGCAGCTGCCCGGCCGCCACGATTTCCGCCTCCAGCACCAGAACGCTAAGCCCGTTTTCGAGCTGCCCGCGCACCTGATTCAGCATCAGACCGCTCTGTCCGGCCGACACGGCCAATACCGTCTTCCCCTCCGCCATCGCCGATGCGAGTTTTCCGGCCTGCGGCCAATCCTGCACTGCAACGGGATTGGACGGCCGGGAGGCCGGCCGCGAAGATTCCTCCTCCGGAAGCTGCACTCCGGTGGAGGAGTTCCCCTCCTGCCGCAGCGAGTCCAGGCGGGTCTGCAGGGCGGCGAGGGAGGATTCGAGGGAAAGCTCTGTGGTCTTCAGACGCTGAGTAACCGTTTCTTTATGAGGGGATTGGAGGCTCGCGCGGCACTTTTCGAGTCTCGCACGGAGACGCTCCGCCCGCGCCTGCACCGTCTGAATTTCGCGAAACTTGCGCTCCTGCTGACGCTCCCTCACGCGCAGAGCTGACTGCTCCTTTTCGATGCGCCGCAGAGGGTAGGCGACCTTGAAGACTTCGCCGACGGAGCACATATAGTAGTCCGCCATAAACTTCCACAGCTCGATTTCCCGCCCGCTGATGCGTTCCAGGCCGCTTTCGACCCGCTCGATCGGCAAGACTCTGCCCGGGTCGATGCCGGGAGTCCCGCTTACCGCCGCCACTACGGCGCTGTACTGCCTGCCGGCAAATCTCAGACTCACTCTGTCTCCGACCGCAATGCTCTCACCGTCAGTGTAATACCACGGCATCCAGTCCAGCTTCAGAGGCAGAATCACTTGTATGTAGAGTTTCGACGGCACGATATGCAAAAATAATAATAATCCCTCAGAAGAACTATCTTCGGCCGGAGGTGGGCGGGTAGGTTATCGGGCTTACTTCAGTTTCAGAATCCGGGCAGTTTCGGCGCGGAGCCATTCGATGTCTTCCGTGCGGGTGCTGTAGCGCGAAGGGATGTCGCGGCAGTTCCGGCCCTTGTAAATCAGCCCGCTGCCCGCGGCGGAACCGAAATCCAGCAAAGCCCTTACCGCAGGGGCGGCCCCTTTCTCCGGACTGTTGCAGAAAGGCCTGAAAATCACGTCGGTAAGCGGGTCGAACCAGCGGTGCAGCCGTATCATCTCCGTATTCACGATGCCCGGATCCGCGACATTGATGCGAAGAGCGCAGCTCCGCCCGAGCGAGATGCTGAAGAACATCAGCGCGAGTTTCGAACTCGAATAGGAACCCAGCTGCGAAAAGTGCTTACTGTCAGGAACGAAGAGGTCGCGGTCGAAGCGGGCCGCCTCGCAGGAGAGCGACACCATATTCAGCACCCCGTCCCGAATCTGCGGCAGCAGCAGATGCGTCAGCAGACAGGGCGCGAGATAATTCACCGCCAGCGTCCGCTCGAAGCCGTCCGCGGACAGAGAGAAATGCCGCTCCATCGTCCCGGCGTTGTTGAAAAGCGCGGAAATCTCCACACCCCTCAGACTTCCGGCGAACTCGCGGACGGAGTCCAATGCGCTCAGTTCCAGTTGCCTGACCATTATCTCCGCATCCGGGACTTCGTCCAATATCGCCTTTCTCACTCCTTCTGCCTTTTCCAGGTTCCGGCAGGCCATAATGAGTGGCCTGCCCGTGCGCGCAAGCGCCGCACAGGCGGCGGAACCCATCGCTCCGCTCGCACCGGTAATTATGGTATATTGCTCAGACATAAGAACTTGTAACCGCTTCGGCGCGTTCCACCTCCCGTTCGAGCTTCCGGGGCAGATTCTTGACGCAGCTGTGGCAGCGCATTTCGAGAGTGTACATACGCCCGATGCAGTAATTCGAATGCCCGCACCCGCTGCAGCTGATTTCACCGCTGCGCAGCTTGTTCACGAAATCCGTGTCCCTTATCAGTGCCCGTGCCATCTGGAAAGCTATGAAGCCCTCGTCCAGCACCTGCTCCATCTGTGCGCGGTCCACCATACCTCCTACATATATGAGAGGAAGGGACAGATGGGCACGGAAAACCTTAGCGTCCTCCAGAAGATACGCATTCCGGTACGGGACTGTCGGAATCATCTTGCGTCCCGCGATAGCGAGACCGGCCTTCAGCCACCAGAACTTCCACGGGTCCATATAGTGGGCGAGGGTCTTCAGCGGCATAGCCCCGCGCATCACAGCCATAGGGGCCTTGCTCACGAAGCCGGCGCTGAGCACCAGCGCGTGCACCCCCAGTCTCTCCAGCTCCCGGGCCACTTCCAGACACTCCTCCCGCTGCATACCGCCCTTGAAGCCGTCGTACATATTCACTTTCACCACTACTCCCATATCGTCCCGGGCCTCGCGCATCACCCTTTCGATGACCATACGCATAAAGCGCATCCTGTTCTGCAGGCTTCCGCCGAACTCATCCCGCCGGTGATTCGTGTAAGGGGAGAGGAACTGGCTGATGAGATAGCCGTGCCCGGCGTGAATCTCCACGCAGTCGAAGCCTGCGAGCCTCGACAGATCCACGGCCTTTCCGAAATCCTCCACGATGGCATAAATCTCCTCCTTCCGCAGCCCCCTTACGAAGGTGGGGGAGTAGAGATTGAATCCGCCGGAGGCTCCCACAGGCGTGCAGCCGCAGGTGTAACGGTGCGTCATATTTCCGCAATGCCCGAGCTGGATGGAGGCTTTCGCCCCTTCCGCGTGCACCGCATCGGTCAGCTTGCGAAGCTCGGGGACGATCTCCTCGCGCATCCACAGCTGTCCGTCGAATGAAAGCCCCGATCGGGACACCGCCGCGTATGCCACGGTCGTCATTCCGACGCCTCCCCGGGCGACGGCCACGTGATAGTCGAAGAGGTCCCGGGAGGGACTGTTTCCGTAGGCCATATTTTCGAAGGCTGCGGAACGGATGGTGCGGTTACGCAGCTGCACAGGGCCTATCTTGCAGGGAGTGAATATCTTGGATTCCATATGTCAATAGATGAAAGGTATCAGACATTTGATTTTCTTGCCGTCGAATTCGTCTCCGAATTCCTGCTCGTAGCGGCTGTGGATGCGTGCGGCCCGCGGACAGAGGTTTGCGAAAGTCCAGAGGGCGAACACCGCTCCGGCCCAGGACCAGGTCAGAATCGCGAAGCCGATCCATTCCAGAAGCTCCCCGAAATAGTTCGCGGAGCTCACGTAGCGGAACATTCCGCCTCGGGGCAGATAGTGCCGCGTGTCATCCGGACTCTTCCGCAGATGCCGTATGATGTCGTCGGACTGCAGATTCACGAACATTCCGAAGGCGAAGACGGCGGTTCCGGCGAGGAACTGCGGCGAGAGCAGCCAGGAGGCGGGATACATTCCCTCGGGGGAGATGTAGAATATCCAGCCGCCCTGCATCAGGGCGTTCAGCGTGTTGAACAGCTGTCCCATCACGATGATGCTGAGAGGCATCCGGCCTCTGCCGGAAATCTTCAGCGGGAAGATGAATGAACGCTGGAAATAGTGGATTTCGAAGATCAGAAGAAAGGCCAGCCGAGTGGGGTCGGTCCTTCGCTCTGAGTAGAGCCAGAGCAGCAGCATCGCGATGAAGACCGGAGCCTCCATCAGCACCCAGCCCAGACGGTTGTCTATGGCGTGTCCCCATTTCGGGGTGTAGAACTTGCCGTAGCCGGCGTCCACAAAATACAGGGCGACGAATACTATCGCCGCCACTGCCGACATTATGGTCAGAAAGAGATAGAAACCGCTCATCGACCCCTATGGCTGAAGCGTCTTTTTGAAGTCCAGAACCACGATGCAGTCGACGCCTTCCGGGGCCTCCGGGAAGCTCAGTGTGACAGTCCCGTCCTTCGCCTGCCTGCAGGCCACCTTCTCTCCCGTGGAGAGGAGCGAAGCTCCGCGGAGCTTATTCTTTCCGCAGGCGAGATTCAGCGTATTTTCCTTGAGGTCAAGTATATGCACATAGAGTTTGTTGTCCTTCACAGTGGTCACGCCCCACGGCTGCGGCTCGATTATGCCTCCCCGGGTCCCGTAGATGCTTTCCCCGTTCTCCGCAAGCCATTCTCCCATAGCCTTCAGACGCTCCAGCGCCTGCTCCGGCAGAGTGCCGTCGGCCCTCGGTCCGATGTTCAGCAGCAGATTCGCGTTCATCCCGGCGGTGCGCACGAGATAGCGGATCAGCTCGTCTGAACTCTTGTAGTTCATATCCGACATCCTGTAGCCCCAGGACCCGTTCATAGTCTGGCAGGTCTCGAGAGGCAGCGGACTGATTTCCTGTCCGGAAAGTCCGGCCTCGTTCTGTCCCGGGATGTCCCTCTCGAAAATCTGTATGTCCTCTCCTCCGAACGGCAGCAGATGGTGGTTGTTGCCGATGAGGCAACCCGGCTGAAGCCGGTGGATGAGCTCGTATTGGCCGTACAGGCCCCAGAGCTCAGGCTGCTTCTCGCGAGGGAACTCGTCGCGGTCCCAGACTCCGTCGAACCAGATGCAGCCGATCTTGCCGTAGCCGGTGAGCAGCTCGGTCAGCTGCCGCTCCATAAACGCCGCATAGCTGCTCCACTCGCCGTGCTCCGTGCGTCCCGTGCCGTGGCCTGTGCGGCCTAGCGGCCAATAGTCGTCTCTGTCCCAGTCCAGGTGCGAGTAGTACAGATGCAGCTCTATGCCCTGGGCGGCACATTCCTGCGCGAGCTCGGCGAGGATGTCGCGTCCGAACGGGGTCGCGTCCACTATGTTGTAGCTGCTGGCCTTGCTGTGGAACATAGAGAAGCCGTCGTGGTGGCGGGAGGTGATGGTCAGGTACTTGGCTCCCGAGGCCTTTATGGCGGATACCCACTCGGCTGCGGAGAACTTCGACGGGCAGAATCCCGCCGCGAGATGCCGGTACTCGTCCCGGTTCAGATTATTCACCTGCATATTCCATTCGCCGTTTCCAAGCATCGCATAGACTCCCCAATGGATGAAGATGCCGAACTTCCGGTCCTGGAAACGGGTTCGTGACTCCAGTATCTCCTGTGACGGCACATAGTTTTCCTGGGCGTGGAGGCTGCCCTGTGCTGAAGTGAGCAGCGAGAGGGCCAGAAGCCCTGCGGTCAGTGTCCTGTTCATAATTATTCTTTAAAGGTTCCGGTTGACAAAGAAAATGATTCCTGAGCAACATCACAAAAATACAAAAGAAAAAGGAAAAGACAGGTGAAACTGCCCTGTTTTCCGCGCTTTTTGGAGTTGTTTTGGTAAATGATTGATAATCAATGTCGATTTTCTGAAAAACAATCGGTTTGGGTGTCCCGATGTGAAGAACAGGAGTGCAGTGACGGCCACGAAAAACGTTTTACCTTATCTTAGTGAAAATTAATGGCCCTTGCGGAAAGAGCCGTCCCCAACTTCGCGGAACGGAAGGCGCCGGCGAGTGGACAATGCCAAACAAGCCTCTAAACTTTTGACATTTATGACGAAAATTTGCGCTGGGTTGAAGCCATCCATAAAGAAAAGCTGCGCTGGGTTGTATATTTGCCAAGTGAAAAACTGCGGAAAATGATTATCATTATCCGTATTTCAAAGAGTTTCAGTATTTTTGCATCAATCAATAGTTGCAGGAATAATGGAGACGTAACTACTCAGGTACTCGGCCATAGATACACGGCCAAGTCTTGAGGATTATGAC
>JAUMVX010000031.1 GCA_030529945.1 Bacteroidia bacterium
GCCCGACGTGCTCGGTCGTCATGCCCGACGTGCTCGGGCATCTCGTGACGAAAGGCCCCCCGTCAGAGGGTGCCGAGGAAGGCGGTCATCTCGGGGACCTTGGAGAGGGCGGAGCGGAAGAGGGCCATCTGGTTGCGGGTGCGGACGAGGTTGTGCTCCGGGTATGAGGTCTTGTAATAGGTATCGCCGTTTATGTAGTCGGCGAAAAAGCGCACAGCCTGCATAAAAGGGAAAAGACAGGCGGCGTATGGCAGATTCTCCCTCTCCACGCCGGTGAGGAAAGAGCGCGTACCCCTTATGTAGCCCGCAGCGAAGGCTCTGAAGATGGACATATCAAAGTCCACCCGCTCCAGCTCCGGGGAATCCTCCGGCACGGGATTGGCCGCAGTGCGCAGAAAATCTCCGAAGTCTGAGAACACGAAGCTCGGCATCACGGTGTCCAGGTCGATGACGCAGAGCACCTTGCCCTGCGAATCGAACATCATATTGTTCACCTTCGTGTCGCAGTGGCAGATGCGCTTGGGGAGCTTCCCCTCGCGATGCAGACGCTCGGCGCGGCACATTTCCTCCCCGTGGTCCTCCATCTCCGAGAGAATCGCGTGCAGCTCTCCCGGGTCGGCGGCAAGACGCCCTGTCCGGTCGCAGCTCACAGCTTCGCGCAGCTGTCTGAGCCTCAACTCCATATTATGGAAGTCGGGAATGGTTTCTCCGAGAGTGTCTGGTATGTCCGCGAGCATCGCTTCGAAATTTCCGAAAGCCTCGCCGGCAAATTCCGAATACTTCGGATCGACGGTCTGATACGTATAGGCATCGGAGATGAACTGCGAGACCCTCCAATACTTCCCCTCCGCCAGAGCATAAGTCTTCTCGCTGCCGTCCTTCAGAGGAATGAATTTCAGGACCTTTCGGTCAATGTCGCTCTCCCCCGCAGCCTCAAGTTTGCCCCGGATGTGCCCTGTCACGGCCTCGATGTTTCTCTGCAGCAGGGGCACGTCGGTGAAAATCGAGTAGTTTATCCTCTGGAGGACATAATCGGGCGCACCCGCCTGAGTCACCACCTTATAGGTGTCGTTTATGAGTCCTTCTCCGAGCGGAGTTATCTGCTGCACTTTCCCGGCGAGGGCGAAAAGGCCGGCTATACTTTCGAGTTCTGTCATATGAGATAATAATTTGGGGGAGTTGCAGGAATTATTTGCGTATCAATCCGAGTATGCGTTCGAGGCTGCCCAGATCGCCGCTCGAATAGAGTTCGAGCCTGCGGCGCTGCTCGTCGCTTATTCTGTACGGCACAGCGCCTTCGGCTTCGCCGGAAAGGGACAGCGCCGTCTGAAGGGAGCTATCGTCCAGAAGACCGTGTCCGTGCATCACACGGACCAATTGGCGGGCAACCGCCGGAGCGGGGTCGATGACATCCACCTTGCGGGCGGGGTCGAACTCGGAGGCTGCTTTCTCGATCAGCGGCCGCAGGAAGGGGTAATGCGTGCATCCGAGCACCAGGACATCCGCACCCTGCTCCAGCAGCGGGGAAACGCTCTCGCGTACGGTCTGCTCGGCGTGCGGGGAACTCAGATCGCCGCTTTCGACAAGCTCGACGAAGCCCTTTCCCACGCAGTCCACCACTCTCAGGCCGTCTGGAAGACTATCCCGGAGGTCCAGATAATTGGACGCTTTCAGCGTCCCCTCGGTGGCGAGCACTCCGATGACTCCGCTCCGCGTGCTCAGGGCTGCGGGCTTCACGGCAGGCTCCATTCCGATGAACGGAAGGTCGTAAGTCTGCCGCAGGTAGGAGATTGCGGCGGCGGTGGCGGTGTTGCACGCGACCACTATCACTTCGCAGCCCCGGCCGGAGAGGAACTCGCTGATGAGCGAGGCGCGGCCTCGGATGTACTCCGGACTCTTGCCGCCGTAGGGGCAGTGCGCGTTGTCGGAGACGTAGATGTAGCGCTGCTCCGGCAGTATCCTCGCGATCTCCCGGTAAACGGACAGTCCGCCCGATCCCGAATCGAAAATCCCTATCATAATCCTTGCTGATGAATCAGACAAATATAGTGATTCCTAAAAAATAACTCGGTGCTTTTGCTCGTCTTCTTGGTCTAAATTCATTTGTTCATCAGTCGTGTACCCCGGTACACTCCTTCTTCACAAACAAATTTATCCACAAAAATCCTTCACAAAAACTTACCAACTTATTTTTTCATCATCACATAATTATTTTTCGGAAAATGCGGAGAGACTTCCGCACCGGGGTCAGCCTGAGGAGTGAAAGAGGCTCGGTCAGTGCCTGCGGCTGTGGTATTCGACAAGACCGTCGATCGGGGACTTTATGAATTTTCCGAGCTTCATTCCGAATTCCTCAGCCACTTCGCCGAGAAGGTCGCGGTAGAAATAACCCACCGAACCTACGCAGTTCAGAGCATATTTCCGGTAGTCCGGATAGAGGCAGACCTCATTCCGGAAGAAATCACGGAACGCGTTCTTCATCAGGGCGTTATAGTACGGATGAGAGTGTCTGTGGTCGCCGACCCATTTGCAGAACTGGGCGCAGTAGCGGTTCGGCTGCGGACGGCAGTAAACCTGCTCGATGATCTCCTCGGCATTCTTCCCCACGAGGGCCTTCACCTCGGAGTAAACCTCCGGAGGCATATTCCCCCGGGCATAATCCCGGAGCAGCATCTTTCCTATGTAGCCGCCGCTCCCCTCGTCACCGAGGATGAAACCGAGAGAGTCTATGTTCAAGGTCTCCTTCGTCCCGTCATAGAGACAGGTGTTCATTCCCGTGCCGAGAATGGCGGCAAAGCCCGGCTCATCACCCAGAAGAGCCCGCGCAGCGGCGAGCAGGTCCATCGCCACGAACACTGTCCCGGCTTCGGAGAAGACCCCGAGTAGGGTCTCCCGCATAAAGCCGTATTCCAGCTCGCTCACGCCCGCGCCATAGAAATACACCTCCCGAACTTCCCCGGTGCGGAAACCCTCGGGAAGGTTCTTTCTTATGTCCGCCTGGATTTCAGGGGCTGAAATATAATTGGGGTTATAGCCCAGACTGCTGAAAAACACGGGATCGGCGCCGCCGCGCAGATATGCCCAGTCAGTCTTGGTGGAACCCGAATCTGCAATGAGTATCATATTACTTTCTGATTTTATATCCGACGTATGCGTAGTAGAAGATGAAGAGGTAGCAGGGCAGACAGATCCAGTAGGCTGCCTGATTGCCTATGCCGTCCTTGAGGAAGCCGAAAATCAGCGGGATGAGAGCTCCGCCACCGTAGGAGGCCACTACCAGAGATGAACCCACTTTCGTAAAACGGCCGAGGTCAGTGATGGCAAGCGGCCAGATGGCCGGATTCATCAGCGAGCAGGCCAGAGCTATGAAAGCCACGCACCAGATGGAGATGTGCGCCGGGGTGAGGACGATGAGCAGAGTCCCGGCCACCGCCACCCAGCAGCATATCCTCAGAGCCTTGACCTGAGAAATGAAGCGTGGGATGAATACTATGCCCAGAACATAACCGAGGGCCATACCCACACTCGGCCACACTGCGTATATCTGTGGGTCGGGCAGGTGCAGGCTGTTCGCGTAATCCACTACGGAAGACAGCGCGAGAGTCTCCACTCCGGTGTAGAAGAACATCGCCAGAGCGCCGAGAATCAGATGCGGGAACTGCCAGATACTGGTCTTGCCCGCCGCATAAGGGCAGTCAGCGGCCTGTTCCTCGTCTTCTCCGGTGGCCTTCACCTCTTCCAGAGGCGCGAAGCTGACGAGTATCCCGAGGATAATGAATATGCCTATTATGATGACAAAAGGTCTGGTGACATCCGCGAGCACTGCCTCATCGAGACTCTTACCTATCACGGCGGCGAGGAATACGGGAGCTGCCGCCCAGGCCAGAGAGTTGCAGATACCCATAATGCTCATTCTGCGGGCTCCGCTTTCGATGGGGCCGAGGATGGTCACGTAAGGGTTTATCGCGGCCTGCAGAACGGTATTGGCTATGCCGCTGAGGAAAGACGCGAAGATGAAAAGGGAGAGGCTTCCGCATTTAGCGGAGGGGATGAACAGGGCGAACGCCAGCGCGAAGAGAACGAAGGATAGCGACATAGTCTTCTTGTAGCCTATCCGGGCGATGATGCGGGCGGAAGGGTAGCTGAAGAAGAGGAAAGCGCAGAAGGTGGAGGCTATCAGAAGGTAGGACTCCCCCGAAGAGACCTCGAGGGTGGACTGCAGGAGAGGAACCAGATAGCTGTTTATGCCGATGGCGAAGCCCACGATGAAGAACATCGAGCCGATGATCGCCAGAGGCAGGAGGTAGTGTCTGTTTTGTGCCATTGTCATATCATTCCGTCAGAACGGAAGTTCGCTGTAGAGTCCGTTGAAAGTCTGCATACCCTTCCAGACAGGAGTGCCGAACGTGGAGTTCGAGTTCGTCGGGTCGCAGATATACCACTGCCCGTCGACATAGATCTGAGGGATGACGTGACCTATGACCGAAGTCGAGAAATAGCACTGCCCGTGGATGTAACGTGCAGGTATCCCGGCGGCGCGGCACATCGCCACCACCGCGTGAGCCATATCGCAGCAGTTGCCGCCCTTGGCCCTGATGGTGCCCACGGCGCCCTTGCGGGTGTTGTTGTAGTTCTCCCACTCCCATTTGTCGCGGGCATAGGTGAATATGGCCTCGGCCTTCCCGCGCTGCGACGTTTCGCTTCCGACCGCTTCCTTCATAGCCGCGATCACCTCGGAGTCGTCTGACGGACAGTTGTTTGCGCTGCGCAGAAAATCCGACCACCATACGGAAACCTTCCCCGGGAGGGTCAGATGATGACGGTAGTGGTCCATCACCCGCGCCATCGCCGGAAGAGCCTGCTGAAAGAGCAGATTCCCCACATATTCCTCGGAATCCGACTTGTAGTTATACTCTACCGTGGAGTCCCCGCTGCGGTCGTCCTTCCAGCTGCGGGTGCCGAAACAGCAGTAGTTCGGATACATCCCTTTCTCCTCCGCGTATGCGGTCATCTTGCCTATCGCCCACTTCAGAGCCGACAGAGAGATGGAATCCTGCTCGAAGGTGTTCCACTGCATAACCGTACCGGAAGAGTATTTCGGCAGTTCCACGTCCGGCTGCTGCTGCCAGGAGTCGGGATAAGCTTCGATGAGCGAGAGAATCCCGCAGGCGGCGGCGAAATACTTCGCCTGCGGGTAGTTCAGACCCTCCACATTGATGTAGGTGGGCATTTCGTCGGTTTTTTCGAACTCGGCGTAGGCGTCGGAAATCGCGAGCAGGAACTCTCCGTTCCAGGAGGTCGCTTCGAATTCGGCCGGAGAGGGCTGAGGAGTCTCTCCTCCGCCGCTGCCCGAGCAGGCGCAGCCCGCCCAAAGGGCAGCGGCCAATATCAATATCATTTTCTTCATTTCAATTTGTTTTTTAATCGGCGGACACAGGGGCGGTCAGGCCCCTGTGCCCTGTATAAGATGTCCGTTATGACGGAACATCACTCTGAAAGGTTCCGGTTTCAGAAAGTCTCGCCCTGATGGTACATATCGAAGTCGAACTGCTGATCCTTGAGAGCGGTATAGACATTCTCGGTGATATCGTTGTCGAGGATGTACTGATAAACTCTCGCCAGAATGTAGAGCTCGCGTACAGGCGATATGAGACCTACGTAGCCATCGAGGACGATAGTGCTTCCCGTATCAGTGCCGAACTGCTGGAAGTTGCCGATCTTCCCGAGAGGAGACGAACACCAGCCGTTCTTTACGAACGCACGGCCCAGATGGATGGAAGTGGCCTTCACGATGAACTTCAGGCCCACTGTGGAGATGGCTTCGCCGTTATAGGTCACGAGCGAATTGCCGCTGTTGTCATATTCATACCACGGAGTCGCACCCCACTCGCAGCCCTTCGTCGCGGAAGGAATCTTGTCGCTGAGCTTGCAGCCGTCGGCATAGGTGAACTCGTCGTTGCGCTTCTTCATAGCCGGGATGAAATCCTCGCCCTCGGCGGTCACGAGATTCAGGAAGGCGCGTACAGCAATCTCCCAGGCCTGGGCGGAAGTGTACTCGGTATCGCCCACCTTGACAGACCACACGCCCCACTTAGGGTCATACTGGTTGCCGTCGTGTCCGTAAGGATTGCCCGAAGGCTCCCCGATAGGGATGAAATGCACATTCTCCCAGGCTGTGCCGTTGTCCGAACAGTGCACGCCCTCGGCATCCACCGTACCCAGGCACTTTTCCCACATAGGGAGGCACTTCACGAACTCTACGGCGAAATCACGGATGGTCGCTTCCGAAGGAGCCACATATTCCGCCTGGCGGACGGTGATGGCTACGCCGTCGGTGACATTGCCGCCCTTGATGAGTACGGTACCCTCGCGGGCCTCGCCGGTATTGGCCTTTACGGAAACCGTGACGGAGGCCGGAGAAGCAGCTTCGCCCGAAGCCGGACTCACCTCAATCCAGGAGTCGGAAGCCTCGGCAGTCCAGGCCGCCTTTGCGATGAATTTCGCGTCCGTGGACGCGGCGTCGGCGGAGAAGTCGAGCGTCGCGGTCTGAATCTCGATGTCAGGCATAACGATGCCGTAGAGGTCATAGTCGAGCTTGAGGTCCTTTACCGCATCATAGACATTGTCGGTAATCTTGTTGTCGAGAAGGTGCTTGTAGAAGCGGCAGAGGATGATGAAGGTACGCATAGGGGAGATGTTCCCGTAGTACGGAGGCTCCACTACGGAGCTTGCCGGATCCTCGTCGAAATTCAGGAAGTTTCCGATATGCGCCAGATCCTGAGCTCTCTTGAGGAACCACGGAACGGCACGTACCATAAAGCCGATGGTGCAAGGGGCATTGGCGGAGAAGTTGATGGCGCAAGGGTCATCCGCCTTCTCATACCAAGGATAGCTTCCCCACAGGGCCCACTCTTCCACCGATGGAATCTTCTCCGTCAGAGCCTTGCCGTTCGCGAGGGTGTGGACAGGAGTGTTCCTTTCCGTCTGCGCGGTGGCGGAGCCTTCCTTGGTCACGAGGTCGAGGAAGCCCTTGGCCGCCACTACGAATGCCTGGGCGGCAGTGTATTCCACGCCGGCCACGGTGATGGTATGGTATGGCTGGTATTTGGCATCATACTGGTCCTCTCCGTCCGAATAGCCGCCGCTGTAAGGGATAGGAATGAAGTGTACGTTCTCCCAGGCGTTGCCGTTGTCGGTACAGTGGCTGCCGTCGGCGCTGACAGTGCCCACGGTCTTCTCCCAGACATCGAGATAGCTTACAAGCTGCTCGGCGAAGCCCTTGAGGGTGGCGGAAGCCGAGAGATACTCCGTAGAGACGCTCTTCGGGAGGGAGCCTGCGCTCTTGTACTCCGCGACGGTTCTGGCGAGGGTGACGGTAGCGCGGTTAGTGGAGAAGGCGATCGCGGAACCGTTCCTCGTGAAGAGGGTCTGGTTAGGAATCTGTCCCTTCTCTTCTGCGGCCGCAAGAATCTTGGATGATATGGTAGCCACGCTTTCGTCGCCTGTTACGGCGATGGTCTCGGCGTCATAGCTGTCCCTGTCGGGATGGTCCGCGGCCTTGTAGTTCAGAACTTCGATGTCAGAGGACTTCCCGTTTACGAGATTGCTGACAAGCGTACAGAGAGCCCACTGATACTGAGGCTGAGTGAGAGCCGTTCCGGATACCGTGACGGTTTCCGGAATGACGGTGTTTGCCTCCCAGGCGGAGTACATCTCCGCGAAGGCGTCGATTGCCGCCTGCTGCGAAAGGGTCGCTACAGGCTTTACGTCCGGCTTCTTTTCGTCGTCTTTCTTGCAGGAAACGCAAGCGAGAGCGATGCAGGCCAGAGCGATGAGATAAATCCGAATCTTTTTCATACTGCAAATGGTAGTTTTAATGGTATTGTGATTATTCAAGAGTAAAATCCGAAAGGTTAGGAATCTCCCCGAGCCCGCAGCGGAAAAGCACTATCCCGCTTGCCTTCGTGCCCTTATAGACTTCGCAGTCCTTCAGCACTCCGGCGGCGTCCATAGGAGAGACTCCGCTGTCGTTGCCCCTGTAGGTGGTGGTGCCGGCCCAGCACTCCGCTCCGTTTACGGAGAATTCGTCAGCCTTCTTGCGGCAGCCTTCGTCGCTGTAGCCGTAGGAGTAGCGGTAGATCATCGGCATAAAGATGTGGATGTACTCCCCCATCCGTGCGCGGTTCTGGCCGTAGTAAGTGCCCGAGGCGGTCTCGTCCGGCATCATCGCGGCCGAAGTCACGAGGCCCTCGGAGTAGCTGTCGCACAGCTCCCTTATCTCGCGGCAGCAGCGCGTCACTGCCTCGACGCTGTTCACTTCCGCATTTATGTTATGCTTCTGAGCCGTGCCCCCGAAGCGGATGTAGTCCAGATGGATGCCCTTCACGCCGTAGTCCTCGATGTAGGATTTGGCATTCGCCACTATACCTTCGAACACATCGTCCTTGAAACGGGCGTTCTCGTCAT
Source organism: Bacteroidia bacterium (assembly GCA_030529945.1). Classification (GTDB taxonomy): domain Bacteria; phylum Bacteroidota; class Bacteroidia; order Bacteroidales; family UBA932; genus Cryptobacteroides. The sequence continues at coordinate 8,467 of JAUMVX010000031.1, forward strand.
CGATGGGATTTATCCACCCGCCGGAATTGTGGAAGCACTGGATCCAGGCGTGAACCGTCAGCCCCAGACTCTCTGCGGCTTCGATGAACGCGACCGTGCTTTTGCGGGCAGACTGGTTGAATGCCGCATAATTCAGGATGATATGGTCTATTCCTTTGGCTTTGAGAGCCTTCAGCTCCGCGTAGTCATTGGCCGCAAGGCCGCTTATATGCGAGCTCCAGGTCCATAGGCCGTTGCGGCGCGTCCCGTCGAGGTCGAAGACGGAATTCTCGCGGCCGGGGCTGGAGTATGTGAGATTTCTCCACTCTGGCGCACCGTCGGGAATTCTCTGATAGCTTCCCCTCGCCGTCTGAGTGCAGACTTTCCCGAATGCTTTGACGGGAGAGAACTCGTCGATGGCCTTGCCCGAAGCTTTCAGGGCGAGTTTCAGCGTGAAGTCCTCATCCGAAGCGATGCCGGTGACAAGAGTCTCGTCCGAGGTGGAAAGCAGCAGACGCGCCCCAGGTGCGAGAACCGTCCCCTGCGGCGCGGTATAGATGCACTTGCCGTCGAAATAGCGGTCCGTGAGGTAGAGTCCGGCGCCGGAGATGTCGATGTCCCGGGAAGAGCTGTTCAGCAGCTCCACGCAGGTGGCGGCATCCATAGTCTGGTCGTGCGCGGCTATCTCGTTTATGAGGACTCCGTCCAATGCGGAGACTCCTTCGCCCTTCCCTCCGGTGCAGCCGGTCTGGCAACCTGCCGCGAGAGCGAGCGTCGAGAATAGAAAAATAGTCGTCAGGCTTCTGTTCATAAGCTGTCTTGATTATATGACTCTTGCTTCCTTCAGACCCTTTTCGGCTTCGGTCAGACCGCCGTATTTCTTGATGGCGGACTCGCAGACTTCGTAGCTGAGGGAAGGGTTGCGTTCCACCATAGTGCGGGTGAGACGGTCCACGACCTTGTTGTTAATCAGATGTGCGTGGACCATTCTGTTCCCCTCGACGCGGCCGAGACGGCACATAACGGTGGTGCTGATCATATCGCAGATGAGTTTCTGCGATGTGCCGGACTTCATCCGGGTGCTGCCGGTGATGAATTCCGGGCCGGTGATTACCTCCACAGGATAGTCGGAATACTGTGAAATCGGGGAGTCCGGATTGTTCACGAATGATCCCGTAGGAATGCCGTGCTCGCGGCAGGCTTTCAGAGTGGAAAGCACGTATGGGGTGTTTCCGCTGGCTGAGATGCCCACGACGATGTCCTTGGGGCTGATATGCTTCTCTTCCAGCAGTTTCCATCCCTCCTCGATGTCGTCTTCCATCTCCTCCAGATCCAGGACGAGGTTCTCGACCCCGCCCGCGAGGATGCATTGGAACATTTCCGGGGAGACTCCGTACGTGTTCGGAATCTCGAGAGTGTCGAGCACTGCAAGCTTTCCGCCTGTGCCCGCGCCGCAGTAGAACATTCTGCCGCCGCCGCGAATCTGGTTTTCGATGGCGCTTATGAGTTTCTCGAGATCGGGGAGCACCGCCTCGATGGCAAGCGCCACTTTCTTGTCTTCTTCATTAATCTCGCGGATGAGTTCCGCGACGCTTTTCTTTTCCAGATGGTCGTGCAGTGACGGCTGTTCAGTAAGTCTTAATGCCATATAGTCTGTTTTATTGTTTGATTTCAGTTAAAGCTTTTTGTCTTTACCTCGCCCGCTATCTTCCCGTCTCTGAACAGGGCGGCGCTGACCGTCTGCGAGCGGTTTATGACGAAGGGGATTTCATACAGCGCCGAGTCCGGGCCCGGAACGCTCCCGTCGAGAGTATAGCGTATCTCGGCATCGGGAAGGTCGGCTGTGATGGTCACGACCTTGTCATAGGCGGTATCCTTATGGAATTCTATGTACGGGCTGAAGAAATTCCTGCAGGCCCCTACTCCGAGGCGGTCCAGACGGGCGAAATGGGCTTCGAGCCTGCGCGTGAAGCCGTCCCAGTCTTTTTCCGCCGTAGTCCAGCCGCTTTCCGCGATGGCGCACATCCTCGGCCAGGCCATATACTCTACTCTCTGCGGAGTCGGCATATATTCCGTCCATACGCAGCCCTCCACGCCCATAATGTAGCGCTGCTCCTCCGGGGTGAGGGAGTCGGGGACAGGGTCATATTCATACATCGTGCGGAGCATCGTAGGTCCTCCCATAGCGAGCGGCTCGGAATCCGGGTCACCCTGCCAGTAGTCGAGGTAGTACTTCGGGTACGGGGCCATAACGGCATAGTGGTGCTGTTTGGCGGCCTTTATGCCTCCCTCCTCTCCGAGCCAGGACATAACCTTGGCATTGGGCGCAAGCCCGCCCTGAAGAATCTCGTCCCAGCCGATGATTTCGCGCCCCTTCGAGTTCACGTACTTCTCGATTCTCCGGATGAACCAGCTCTGAAGCTCGAATTCGTCACGCAGCCCGAGTTTCTTTATGAGCGAGCGGCAGTGCGCACACTGCTTCCAGCTCGTCTTCGGGCACTCGTCTCCGCCGATGTGGATGAGCTTCGAGGGGAAGAGTTCCATCACCTCGTCGAGCACATCCTCCAGAAAGGCGAAGGTCTCCTCTTTCGGGCAATACACCTGACGGAAGACTCCCCACCTGGTGGCGGTCTCGTAATGCTCTTCGAGTCCGCAGCTCAGAGAAGGATAGCAGGAGATGGCTGCGAGCGCGTGCCCCGGCATCTCGATTTCCGGGATGATGGTAACGTAGCGCTCCGCAGCGTATGCCACAAGCTCGCGGACCTGCTCCTGAGTATAATACCCGCCGTAAGGCTTCCCGTCATATATGCCCGAGGAGAGCGAGCCGATGACGGTTTCCTTTCTCCACTGGCCTTTTTCGGTCAGAAGCGGGTATTTCTTTATCTCAAGCCTCCAGCCCTGGTCTTCAGTGAGATGCCAGTGGAAACGGTTCACCTTGTGAAGGGCCATAAGGTCTATGTAGCGCTTGAGAAAGTCCATATCGAAAAAGTGCAGACAGCAGTCCAGATGCATTCCGCGATAGGAGAACCTCGGAGAGTCCTCGATCGAGCAGCAAGGCACGTCCCAGGTCTTGCGGGACTGCCTCGAAGAAGCGAATATGTCCGTGTCCATAAGCTGGAACAGCGTCTGGAGACCGTAGAACGCTCCCGCTCCGTCGCCGTATTCGATGACTATGCGTGAAGGCTCCACGTGCAGGGCATAAGCCTCGGAAGGCAGCCCGGCATCGAGAAAGAAGATGCCCTCGTTCCGCGTGAAATCCACATCCGAAGTCTTGAGGGTGAAGCCGGAGACGCTGCTGAGCCTGTCATTGAGAAAACCGACGGTGCGCAGAATCTCTTCTCCCCCGGCATATACCACCGTGCGTTTCGTGATAGTGAAATGACCTTCATCCCGCTGGATATGCGAGGGCTGAGGAATGACATTTATCGCCTCGCCGTCCGGGTTCCCGGACTGTCTGCATCCGGGAACCAAGGCGAGAATTATGAATATGCTGACCAATCGTTTCATCAGAAGGGTATCTCTACGAGTTCACCTACCTTCTCCCCGTTATGCTTTATACCCTGCGCCTTCACGACGGTCCCCTTCTCGGGAACGAAAGGACGGGTGAATATCGGGGAGTCTAGGGACGGATCGCTTCCGTCCACGGTATAATGGATGGCCGCCCAAGGATAGTCGAGCATCATATCGGCATCTTCGGGACGCTTGAGATTGACGCTGTCATAGTCGAAAATCACGTTCCAATACGCCTTCGAATGCCCTACTCCCTCAGCCTCTATGCGCTCCATCTCCTTCTCCATCCTGCAGCGGAAGGACCACCAGTCCTTGTTCTGACGAAGTGTCCATCCGGACTCCGCCAGAGCCGACGTGCGCGGGAAAGCGTTGTATTCGACCTTGCTGCTCGTCGGAGCATATTCTCCCCACAGGCATCCTTCGACGCCTATGATGTATTTCCTGCTCAGATCCGGAATGGAATCGACGGCGGGGTAATAATTCGCGATCTTCTTCAACGGCAGGAACCTCGGCTGGTTCGCAGGTTCACGGAGCGGTCCCTCCTGATAGTAATTGAAATAGCACCAGCGGTCAGGCGAAAGTATGACCCTGTGTCCCTTGCGTATGCCTTTGGCGGCGGGGCCGTGCCCGCGATAGGACTGGGCTATCATATCCTGATTTATGGCCTTGCCGTCGAGAATCTCGTCCCAGCCTATGACCTGCTTGCCGTGTGCGCGAAGGAAAGCGCTTATACGGTTCACGAAATAAGACTGCACTTCGTCATAGCTGCTCAGGCCGAGCTGCTTCATCACCTTATGGCAGTACGGGCTGTTTCTCCACGCATCCTGCGGACATTCGTCACCTCCTATGTGATAATACTCCGAAGGGAAAAGCGGGAGCAGTTCCGTAAACACGTCCTCCAGGAAAGAGAGCGTTGCCTCGCTCGGGCAATATACATCTTTCTTGATTCCCCAGTCGGTGGATACGCTGTATGTCTTTGTCGTGTCGCAGGAGAATCTCGGATAAGCGGCCAGGGCTGCGGTAGAGTGTCCCGGAATCTCTATCTCCGGCACCACTTCTATCTGTCTCAGACGCGCATATTCCACGACTTCGCGCACATCATCCTGCGTGTAGAATCCTCCGTGCGGCGTACCGTCCGGGTTCTTGCCGTTATAATCCGACGTGAACGGACGTTTCGACCCTATTTCGGTCAGAAGAGGATATTTCTTTATCTCAATCCTCCATCCCTGATCCTCGGTCAGATGCCAATGGAATTTGTTCAGCTTGCGTATGGACATATAGTCTATGAACTCCTTGACGAATTCCTTGGAATAGAAATACCGTCCGCAGTCGAGCATCATAGAGCGGTACGGAAGTGCCGGATAGTCGCTGATGCGGCAGCACGGGACCGTCCATTTCACACCCGACACTTTCTCCGGGGAGTATATCCCGGCGGGGAGAAGCTGAGAGAGAGACTGCAGTCCGTAGAACACTCCGGCGGGAGTGGACGCTTCTATCTTCACGCCCTTGGTGGATACTTCCATCCTGTATTCCTCTTCACCGAGGCCTTCCACCTGACTGATAAGAATATCCGCCCCTCGGCCCTTGTCGAGATCTATCCCCGCGGCAGTCCTGACTCTCTGCACGAAGACCACGGCGGCCTCCGCGAAAGACGGGTCGTCGCTCTCCACGCTGAGATGAGAGCCGGGTTTCAAAGTGAATTCCCCGTCAAGAGGTTCAAGAGATGCGGGCTCGGGGATAATCCCGTAGCAGCGCCAGTCCTTCTGCGGAGCTGAGTTTTCGGAAGCGACGGCATCACTGAGAATCCTGTTCACGCCCTCGGCATAGACCGACGGGGCTGCAGGAGAAAGAGGATAAGGAGCCTTGATGTATATGTGCATCTGCTCGGTCTCATACTCGTAGCCTTTGCGTACCTTGTATGCCCGCTCGGACGGCAGGTATGAGTTCTGACCGTTCGTGTAGCCGGCGAAGAAGACCGTTCTGTCGGGGAAAGACTCGCGGGCCGCCATCTGATATTCGCAGAACGGCTCCCCGTCCGAGAAGAAGAACAGCACACCGTCGATGTCCACCACGTGCAGGCTGTAGCGCAGCTTGCTCGGAACAGGTCCGGCCTTGAAGCGTTCGAGAATCTCGGCCTCCCACCTGCGCACATCCTCACCGAACGAGGATGATACGGCGGAAGAGCAGCGTGCAAGCGAATCGGCGTGATGACGCACATCATCAGCGCTTATCTCGTCCTTCTGATAAGGAAGGTCCGCTTTCCCGTTTATGAGACGGAGCAGTCCGCGGCTCTTCACAGTGGTGAATTCGACATCAGCGATGTCAGAGGCAAGCTCCTCTCCGCACTCCTGCGCATAAGCGGCGTCCTGCGGGCCTGATGCAGGGTCCATATTGCCGGCTGCGCCGGTCAGGAAGAACACTTCGCCGCCCCACTTTTCTGAAAGAATGGAAGAGCACACTCCCGGATAGTCCGAAGACACGGCCAGGCTCCGCGGTCCCATACATACGGGATGGCAGGCCAGATTCACTATGCTCACCATAGGAGCGTCTTTGCGGATGAATCGCGCCACATAGATGTCGTGGTCGGCCGGGCCGCCCTTTTCGCAGCGGTTGCCGTTGATAAGCGTCACGCCGCGACCAGTCTGCAGGGTGAAAGGTTTGAACTCCTGTTCGGAGGTGATGGTCTTCACCGCATTATCCACGAGAGCGTCGATCATACGCAGTTTCCACGCCCTGTTCGTTCCTCCGGTGATGACGGAGGCGCCTCCGCTGCGGGGAGCGGAATGGGTATGGATGTTATGCATAAGAATCCTTCCGAAATCCAGTCCCGACCTTTCGGCTATCATAGTCCTTATGGAGTCGGAGATGGACGGAGAAATCTCCATCAGGTCATTCGATATGATGCATACCTTCTGACCTTCACCGTCCTTGAGGACAAGGCAGTGCGAATACAGATGCTGATGCAGACCGTCGGAAAGTCCGTGTCTGGCGGCAAAACCGGCCAGAACGACGTGTTCGTCAGGAGTCGTGGAGATGTCCGCGCTGTGATAATTCATCTCCAGACGGTTTCCCGTACAGGAAACCGCCGTGAAGATGAGCAAACAAGACACAATATTAACGAATTTCATATTCTCAGTCTAATAACCCGGGTTCTGGACGATGGTGCCGCCGGCCTTGGTGATTTCGTTTGCCGGGATAGGCATCAGGTAGTTCGGCCACTCGCCGCCGACGTTGTAGAAATGCTTCTGGGTAGGAGCTACGTTTAGGCAGCAGTCGCCGTAATCCACCCAATAGTCGTTGCCCAGCCAGCGGTATTTGATGCAGGAGCCGTCCACTTCGATCGCACCCTGCGAATCCTCCGCAGCCTGCGCGAAGATGTCCTTTCCGTTAGCTTCCACATAGGTGGCCTTCTCCGTGGAGTTCGGCCAATAGTAGCAGTGCTTGACGCGGCTGTCGTCGCGAGGCAGGGCTACACGGTAGAGCGTATCGTTCTGAGTTCCGTTGCGGAAGACCATAGTACGCATTCCGGCGATAGGTATGTTCTCATAGAACTGGGCCGTCTTCCAGCGGCGCACGTCGAAGTAGCGGAAAGTCTCGAAAGCCAATTCCACCCTGCGTTCGTTGACGAGTCTGTCCCAGAGGGCCTCGCCGCTCTCCGTCACCTCGGGCATCTGCACATCGGCCCTGGAGCGGATCTTGTTTATGTATTCGCGGCAGAGGGCCTCGTTGCCGGTCTTATACGCACATTCGGCATAGTTCAGATACATCTCGGCAAGTCTGAACCAAGGATAGAGCAGAGTGCCGTTCTCGGCTTCGGAAATCGGGGAGGTCGGGATGTACCACTTCATAAGCTCCAGTCCCATAGTATTGGTGGCGTGCCACAGATGCTTGGCCTTGGCTGTGTAGGACGGTTCTTTCTTGCCGACGGCGAAATCGTCCTCGGAAACGTTGTCGTAATAGAGGGAAAGGTCGAGCACGTTGTCGTGGTAGCCGGAATTGTCAGTGTTCGGATAGTTGCAGAAAGGCTGTGCCACGCTCTTGTAGAAACGGGGGTCGCGGCCCTTATACGGATGCTGCGGATCGAAGCCGGAGCCCGGCTCGAAGAATTTCTTGCCGTTCGCCATCTCGTAGTCTATGGCCATAGCCTGGGTAGGATTGAATGCTGTCCAGCCGTTGAAATATACCACGGAGTAGAGAAGCTGCGCCTTGTTGCCGGCAGTGGTGCCGAAATACTTGGCCCAGATGAGTTCAGGGGAGTCGGTGTTTTTCCACACTCCGTCATAGGTATCGTCGAGACGGTATGCTCCGTCCACGTCGGCACGGTCGATGATGAGCTTGGTCGCATCGAGAGCCCTCTTCCACTTGTCGGCGCTGTACGTTCCGCGGAAGATGCCTCCCTCCGGACGCTCGGGGTCATTGAAGAGAGGAGATGCCGCCACAAGAGTAAGCCGGCTGCGCAGGGCGAGCACGACATCCTTGTTCACGCGCCCCTTTACGGCTTTCTCCTTAGTCGGAAGAAGCTCGTAGGCCTTGTCGAGATCCTCGAGGATGAAGTCCACACAGTCATCGAAATTGTCGCGCTGCGCATCGTAGGTGTCCGTCAGATTATAGGCCTTGGTGATTATAGGGACTCCGGCATACCTCTGGATGAGGTTGAAATAAGTCCAGGCACGCAGGAAATAGACTTCGCCCTTGAGACGCGCTATGTCGTCGGCGGAGATTTTAGTTCCCTTTTCGTCCACATAGGTCAGGAAATAATTCATCCTGTATATGCGGTCGTAGGCTCGGTTCCAGATGTTGAGGATGGTCACGCGGATACTGTGCGCCGGGCCGCCTTCGTTCATATATATTATATTGTCCGGAGTCATAGTGCCGGAGGCGATGTATCGCGTGCTGGTGCCGCCGTAACGGAAATAGCCCTCATCGGTGATACATCCTATGTTGCCCTCCTGATACGGATCGGCGAGGACAGTGTAGATGGCGTTTATGTAGCTCTCAGCCAGTGCGGCGCTGTTGAACACCGCCTCCTCGGAAAGCTTGTCCAGAGGGGTCTTGTCCAGGAAATCGTCCTGACAGGATGCTGCGAGGACCACTGCCGTCAGTATTGCTGCTATCTTTTTCATATCGTTTCTCAATTAGAATGTCAGTTTAACTCCCATATTGTAAATCCTCATCTGAGGGTAGGTCTGATAGCCTTCATCGCTCGTCTCCGGGTCGATGGTCTTGAGGGAGTCGAAGGTCAGAAGGTTATAACCGGCAAGGTAGAAGCGCAGTCCCTTCACGTGCAGTTTGTCGAACAGGAGGTTTTCCGGAATGGTGTAGCCGATCTCGACATTCTTGAGACGGAGGAACGCCGCGTTGCGGTAGTAGAAGGATACCCTGTTCACTCCGCCGTTGCTCACGTTGGAACCGATTCTCGGATAGTCCGAGTTGTTGTTCGTCAGAGTCCAGGCCTTCTCTGCGGCCTCCTTGGTGACATTGCCGGATACCGGGTCGGACATAGGAGAGTAGTAGTATCTGGCTCTTGCCTGACCCTGGAAGAGTACCGAGAAATCGAAATTCTTCCATTGTCCGTCGAAGTTCAGACCATAAACTATCTCAGGCACTGAAGTGAGGTCACATCTCTTTCTGTCGTAGGAAGTTATCTTGCCGTCACCGTCCAGGTCCTCGAAGATGAAGTCTCCGAGGGTGGCGCCGGCCATCTGCGGATTATTGTCCAGATCTTCCTGGGTCTTGTTTATGCCCTTCACCTGATAGTAGAGTTCCGCTCCCATAGGGTGTCCTGTAAGGTTCATATACTCGTGTCCTTCTCCCCAAGGCGTCTCGTCCATATACTTGATTCTGTTGCGGGCGAACATAAAGTTGCCGCTGACGTGGTAGTTGAAGTCGCCGCTGCGGTCCTTGCCGTCGTGGTGAAGCTGGACTTCGAAACCCTTGTTCGTGACGATTCCGATATTCTCGTCCGGAAGACTGTTCACGAGTCCGGTATAGTATGGGATGGAGGCGTTGCGGGTGCAGAGGATGTTCGACCTCTCAGTGCTGAAGTATTCGATTTCCCAGGCGAAAAGGCCGTTGCGTATGCTTCCGTCGAGACCGAGGTTCCAGGTCTTGGCGACCTCCCAGGTGATGCCCGGATTAGGTACCGTTCCCGGAATGATGTAGTTCACGTCCTTGCCGTCGAAACGGAGCTTATAGGAAGAGAGGGATGTGTAGCCGTAGGTGGTCATATACTGGAACGCGTCCACCTGGTCGTTACCCTGCTCGCCGTAGGAGGCGCGGAGCTTGAGATTCGTGAAAGTAGGGAATTTGTCCTTGAACCAGGACTCTTCCGAGATGCGCCATCCTGCGGACACTCCCGGGAAGAAGCCCCAGCGGTTCTCCTTAGGAAAGTTCTCCGAACCGTCGAAACGTCCGATGAACTGCACGAGATAACGGCTCTTCCAGTCATATCCCAGACGGGTGAACCAGCTCCTGCGGGCAGTCTCGGTGGCGTAACCGTTTATGCTGTAGTAGTCCTTGTCGGCGGAACCCGCGAAGAGCTCGTCGAGGATGTCAGAATCGAACTTGTTTATGCCCGCCCTGAAATAGTCCAGGCGATAGGAAGCCTGCTCGAAACCGGCGAGTGCCGTGACGTGATGGCCGTTGAAATCGCGGTCGTAGTTCACATTCGCGTTGACGGTCATCTTACCGCTGTTCGTCTGATACTCGTTCAGTGTCGGCGATGTCCAGTAGGAGGAAGTCCTCTCCTCGTAAAGCTCCGTGACTTCATCGTAAGACCAGTAAGTCCAGTTCTTCTGCCAGTTCTTCTGGAACTTGCCGATTATGTCGTAGGCGAGGGTGCCGTTCACCGAAAGTCCCTTCGTCACCAGGGTGCCCAAGTCCAGATTCAGAGTGAAGGAGGAGTTGAACGTGTTTATGGTGGTCTTGTCGTAACCGGTGAGGTCCTGAACCATCACCGCCGGATTGGAACCTCCGCGAAGATATCCGTTAGGGAAATATGCGGCTCCCGTAGGTTTCAGACGGGTGGCGATATAGAAAATACCGTAGCTGTCGGAAGGGAAGGCGGAGTAATTCTTGTGCTGCTGGCGGGCATTCAGGTTCACGCCGAGCTTGAGGAAGTCGGTCACCTGGATGTCGAGGTTCGTGCGGACATTGTACTGGTCGTAGTTCGTCGCGCTCTTCTTGTAGATACCGTCCTGGTACTGGCCGTTGAACTCCACGAAGTAGGCTACCTTCTTCGCACCGCCGCTTACGCTGACGCCATATTTCTGCTGCTGCGAAAGAGGCTTGATGATTTCTCCGAACCAGTCGGTGTTCGGGTAGTTTATCAGGTCGTCCCCGTCGCGGTAGTGCGCGAGCTGGGTTTCGTTATACATAGGGGACGCGCCCGTGATGGCGAGCTCGTCGTTATAGGCTTTCGTGTAGAGTACCGCGTCGGCCATCTCCACAAGGCGTGTAGGCTGCTGGAGACCGAAGTCGTAATTGAACGTCACGGTCGGATCGTCGTTGAACTTTCCTCTTTTCGTAGTCACGAGGATGACGCCGTTCGCGCTTCGGGAACCGTAGATGGCGCCGGAGGCGTCCTTGAGGACATTCACGCTCTCGATTTCATCTCCGGAGAGGCGGCTGAACTCCTCGTTGCTTCTCGGGACTCCGTCGATGACGATGAGCGGGCTGTTGTCGCCGAGGGTGCTGCGGCCGCGGATGAACATAGTCGCGTCATCCTTTCCCGGCTCGCCCGTACGGTTGCTGACTATGACGCCCGAAAGACGTCCCGCCAGACCCTGAGAGAGATTCACGCCCGAGTTCTTCACCAGGTCGCGGCCGGAAGTCTGTGCGACCGATCCCGTCAGGGTAAGCTTGCTCTGTGTACCGTAGCCGATCACCACCGAGTCATCGAGCAGAGTGGTCTCGGACTCGAGTATGAAATCGATGACCTGACGTCCGCCCACAGCCTGCTCCTCGTCGGCGAAGCCGAGAAGACTCGCGACGATCACGGCATCCGGCCGCACCTTCAGGGTGTAACGTCCGTCGATATCCGTCATAGAGTTAGATGCAGTCGTGGAGGCCACACCTTTAATATAGACCACCGCGCCGATGAGCGGCTCTCCCTCGGAGCTTTTCACCACGCCGGTAACGGTGATGGTCTTATCGTCCTGCGTGGCGGCGGCGGCAAAAGCCGGGGCGGCCGCAGTCATAGCGATGCCCGCGGAAAGGAGGGCTATCGTAAAGAAATGTTTGGCATTTATTCCCATTATCGTGAGTTTTAATGTTATCCTTTTTATGACGCCGTCTTGGGGTGTTTCGCCCGAGAGACAGCGTCCTTATGCAGGTGCATTCTCAAACGGCCGCCGGCCTCGCCGGTGCGGGGATCCGAATGGGATGCGTTGCAAATGTAATAACAAAAATTCGTTTCTCGCAAATATTTCTTCATTTTTTGTTGCGTTTGCACACAGTTATAAGTTTCGTTCATAATCAAAACGAAACTTTCGAGAAATATTTTTGGACGTAAAGAGAAATATGCCTACCTTGTGCTACTTTTCGAAAATTACGTTCGATAGTCACAACGAAATTTCCGTCAAGGGTGAAGCCTATAAAATTTAAACGAATTAAATTCCTACTGTATAAGAAGAAGGATTATGGGAATGATCAGGGAGAGGAGGCAACAGATCCTCAACGAAATACTCGAACAGGGTTACGTAAAAGTTTCGATTCTCGCGGACAGATTCTCCGTCACGCAGACCACAATACGCAAAGACCTCAACGCCCTCGAGAAACAGGGGCTTCTGCACCGGTCCTACGGCAGCGCCGTGGCTTCGTCCGCCCCGGTAAAGGACATCAGCCTGGACAAGAAGAAAATGATAAACTACGACGCGAAGCTCCGCATAGCCCGCGCCGCGGCCTCCCTCGTGCAGGAGAACGACTCCATCCTTCTGGCATCCGGTTCCACCATCGCAGTCTTCGCGGACAACCTGAAGCCCAAGGGCAGAATCAACGTCGTGACCACCGCCGTGAACATCTCCAGCCTCCTGGGCGAAAATGACAGCATCTCCGTGATGCAGGTCGGCGGAATGCTCTACAGCAACACCCTGTCCGTCTATGGGAGCGATGCCATCCAGACGGTGCGGGGCATATTCTGTTCCAAGCTGTTTTTCGGCATCGACGGGATGGGACTCTCGCACGGAGTGACCTGCGCGACCCGCGAGGAAGCCGAACTGACTCAGGAGATGATGCGCTCCTCGGCGCAGAAAATCGTCCTCTGCGACTCGAGCAAGCTCGGAAAGCGGGGCTTCGCGCACATCGCAGACATCTCCGACATAGACATCATCATCACGGACAGCGGCTTCCCTGAAGAAAGCCGCGTCCAATTCGAGGCCGCCGGGGTGCAGATGCTTCTGGTCTGAAGGAGCGCCCGTGCGCTTTCACACGTCATTTTCGCCGCCCGGGGTTTGCTTTTCTCGCGGCGCAGCCTTAATTTTGTAACCCGACCACCATTACATACGGAATGAAAGAAAACGAAGTGACCATCTATCCTCTCATCGATATGTCAGAGCTGAATCGTTGCCTGCTCTGCCACGATGCCCCCTGTACCAAATCCTGCATAAAGTCGCTGCCTGTCGGCGACATACTCAGATCCATCTATTTCCGCAACGCTATGGGTGCTCTGTACAAGGCCCGGGGCGAAAAGTGCATAGGCTGCGACGCGCCTTGCGAGCAGGCCTGCGTCCTGGGCAAGAAAAGCACGCCTGTGATGATAAAGAGCATCATAAGTTCGCTCTACAGCGCCGCGAAGGACACTGTGGAGTACGGTATCATCGGGGAGCGGGAGCTGCGCGACGCCTTCACTACGGAAAAGGAGCCTGACATAAGCACCGGGATCAAGGACATCAAGCTCGAAAGCCCGTTCCTTCTGTCCTCATCCGTCGTGGCGAGCAGCTACGAGATGTGCGCCAAGGCTTTCAAGGCCGGCTGGGCCGGGGCCGCGTTCAAAACCATCTGCTCTTTCCCGCAGCACGAGGCCTCGCCGCGTTTCTCCACGGTCACAAACCATTCTAACTCCTTCTGCGGCTTCAAGAACATAGAGCAGCTGTCCGACCACAGCGTCGAGGAGAATATGGAAGTCTTCCGCCGTCTGAAGCGGGATTTCCCGCAGAAGGTCATCATAGCCTCGATAATGGGCCGGGACGAGAAGGAGTGGACTTCCCTCGCGCACGAATGCGAATTGGCGGGAGCCGATGTGATAGAATGCAACTTCTCCTGTCCTAATATGGAGTCCGACTCGCTCGGAGTGACGATCGGGCAGGACGCGGTCCTCATCGAGAAGTTCACTGCCGCAGTCCGCAGGGGCACGGCTCTGCCGGTGCTCGCGAAGATGACTCCGAACATCACCGATATGGTCCCTATGGCTGTGGCCGCCCGCCGGGGCGGAGCCGACGGAATCGCGGCCATAAACACCATAAACAGCATCACCGGCGTGAATATCCACACCTTCACTGCCGAGCCTGACGTGCACGGTCACTCCATCGTGGGCGGGTATTCGGGACAGGCGGTCAAGCCTATCGCGCTCCGCTTCATCTCCGATATGGCGCACAGCAAGGAGCTCAGCGGAATGCATCTGAGCGGAATGGGAGGCATCGAGAACTGGATAGACGCGCTCGAGTTCATCTCGCTCGGAGCAGGAAGCGTCCAGGTCACCACGGCCGTGATGCAGTACGGATACCGTATCATAGAGGATCTGCTGGAAGGCTTGCGCTATTATATGAAGATCAAGCATTTCAGCAGCATCAAGCCCATCATCGGCGCAGCCGTCGGCTCCATCGTGCCTCATAATCAGCTCGAGCGCGACACTATCCTCTTCCCCCGTTTCGACTACAGCAAATGCATAGGCTGCGGCCGCTGCTACACCTCCTGCTACGACGGCGGCCATCAGGCCATAGAGTTCGACCTGCAGACCCGCCGGCCGCGTCTGCTCGGAAGCCGCTGCGTGGGCTGCCACCTCTGCCGTCTCGTCTGCCCGTCGAAAGCCATCGGCGTCGCCGCGAAACGCATCGAGCGCTCCTGAATACAGGATTGGACGGCCCCCTGGCCGTCCAATTTCGTATAGTGATGAAAAAAAATGTCCGTAGTCCGATTAGTCGCTCTGTTATAACAATTATTGTTATTCAAAATAAATGTTATAACTTTGCGATATGGGAACTGATGCGACAATAATGAAAATAGGGAACAGCAGCGGGGTCATAATCCCCGCCGCGATTATGAAGTCACTTTCGCTGTCTGTGCGGGACAAGGTCAGTATCGCTGAAGAGAATGGGAAAATCGTCTTGAGCAAGATTTCGGACAGCGGGAGTGTTACACCGTTCACGCGCTTTGACTGCCTATGCGATGAAAAGGGATATGGGAATGATATGTCCGCCGAAGCCGCTCCCGACTATGTGGCTAGAATCAAGTCGGACAGGATGAACAAGGATATCCCGCAATGGTAGAACAGAAGAAATATCTGCTGGACTCGGACATTCTTATTGCAATGCTCCGGGACAGGGCCGGGAAGTCGGGACTTCGGCAGAAAGCTCTCGAGGTCGGTCTGCAGAACTGCTATGTGAGTTCGGTTTCACTTGCGGAATTGGCTTCGGGCGCTTATCGGATGGCTTCGGAGAGAGGACTTTTCGAGATCGAGTTCGTGAAAGAACTGTTCAATATTCTTCCGTTCGGTCTCAACATCTCGGATATCGAATGTTTCGGGAAGAACCGTGCCCTCCTTTATGGTGCTGGGAAGCCGATAGACGATATGGATCTTCTGATCGGCTCCTCCGCCCTTGCCGGAGATTTCGTGATGGTGACGCACAATAAGCAGCATTTTTCCCGTATCCCCCATCTTAAAGTCGAGGACTGGCTTGATAATCCGTAACAGGCCGTCCTATTCTGTTTTTGCATCTCTGCCGGCCCTCTTTTTCCGTCATTGCCGGCCCCGACCGGCAATCCCTTCGAGACTCGAGATGCCCGAGCAAGTCGGGCATGACGAAGGCCGCTGCACGAGATGCCCGAGCAAGTCGGGTATGACGGAACGCAAGTCGGGCATGACGCAGTCACTGTCGGGCATGGCTAAGGCACTGCCGGGCGCGTGTAACCGTCCTTGGTGGCCTTGGACGCCATACGCTGAATGCGGTCGGAGGTGGCGGGATGGGTCGAGAACAGGTCGCTCACGGAGATACCCGATACGCCCTGCGTGCCGCTCGCGGTGCTGCTGCCGGAGAGCTTCTGCAGCTCCTCGAACGCCATAGCCATCGCCCAAGGATTCTTGCCGGCGGCTTTCAGAAACTCGTATCCGTAGTCGTCCGCCTGAGTCTCCTGCTTGCGCGAAAAGCCCGCGCTCAGCAGTGTCTCGGCGAGGTCTCCAAGCTGCGAGGATGTCAGCACCGCGACAGTCCCGCCCGTCGAAATCACGGCGTCGCGCAGGGCCGAACTCATCAGAGCCTCCTGGAACTGCTTCTTCGAATGCTTCAGCGCCACGTGCCCGATTTCGTGCCCTACCACTCCCAGTACCTCGTCGTCCGTCATCGCGTCCAGAAGTCCGGTATAGATGCGCACGCTTCCGTCGGCACAGGCGAAAGCATTGACCTCATTGGTCTTATAGACCTTGAAATTCAGCGGAGTGCCGTCGACGCTCGTGAAAGCGGAGGTCATCTTGCGCACCCGCTGCACATATGCGTCGCTCTCGGGCAGAACCGTGCTCTGCGCATCGAGCTGCTGCACGTATTGGCCGACATAGGCCTGGATCTGTTCATCTGTCAGCGCGGCGGCCTGCGCGAGTTTCATACCGCCGGAAATAAGATAAGCGGAATTGTACTGCTGCGAACAGCTGATGCACAGAAGTGCGGCGAGGGCGAGGGAAAGCAATTTTCTCATAAGTCGTTTATTTTAGAAATTACCGGACGATGCCGTTTTTTCTGGATGTTTTTTCTGTTCGAAAAGTTCCATCGAATTCACGAGATTCTGCCAGATGGCATACAAGCCTCCGGCTACGGAGGTGACTGGAGTAAGGAATGAATAGCCCACCCAGATGAGAAAGCCCGAATTCTTCTGCCCGAGAGCCTGGCCGGCGGTTATGGAGTCGGAACGTCCTCCCCTGCGGGCGATGCGGTGCCCGAACCAGAACTGCAGCAGGCAGGCGGCCAGAGAGATGACTCCGATGGCGATAGCTGTCCAGACCGAGATGCCGCTGAGCACCGTCGCGCGGGTCGCGAGGTAGATCGACAGACAGAGCGAAATGCCCCAGAAATAGAACGCCCAGTGCGTGTATCTCATAAGTTTGCGCTGAAGCTTCCTCCAGCCGTAGCGGATCGTCCAGGAGAGCAGCAGCGGAAGCACCAGCAGAGGGAAAATCCGCCCTCCGATGGCCAGAACATACTGGATGAAGCCCATATCGGCAGTATCTTTCACGATAGGAATCGCGAGCGGGATGAAAATCGTCGCCGCGACATTTATCATCACTACGTAAGTCACGGTGTCAGAGAGACTTCCGCCGAGCTTGTCAGTAATCACCCCCGCCGCGGCCGCAGTCGGACAGATGAAGCACAGCATCGCGCACTCCGCCAGAATTTTCATTTCTCCCTCCGGCAGGCCAGCGGCCAATACAGCCGTAGCCGCGAATGTTATGATCTGGAAAGCGAGCAGGCCGAAGTGCCAGCGCTTTATCTTCAGGTCGTGAGGGGAGATTCTGTTGAACTGCAGGAAGAGCATAGTGGCCACGAACATAGGCTGGGTATTCTTCGCGAAAGCGGAAAAACAGGGTTCCACGCTCGCGTGGAGCAGCGGAACAAAATGAAGCAGCAGATATGACAGTATGCCCAGTACGATAGCGAGCGGAAGCATCCAGTCTTTTATGAAGGTCAGAAATTTCTCCATCTCCATTTTTAACTCGGCGCAAAGGTACAACATTTTCCGCTTTTGAGTAATTTTGCGGGCGGAAAGATGGCTGCAGCCCCGGAAAGGGCTTCAGTCCTGTTCAGACGACTTTATTTATACAAACGATGAAACTCAAGACTATTCTTCTCTGTGCGGCGGTGCTCGCCCTCGCGGCCTGCTCGCAGAAACCGGTCAAGACGGCCGGCATCAATTACGCCTATATGGACACCACCGCACGTCCAGGCGATGATTTCGCACGCTATGCCACAGGGCACTGGGCGGACTTCAACCCCCAGCCTCTCGAGTACCCTACCTGGGGCACCATCTATAAGGTGGCCGATGACAATGTGAAAGCTCTCGCAGACCTCATCAAGGAGATAGCCGCCCGGCAGAACAGACAGGGCAGCATCCCGCAGAAAATAGGCGACCTCTATAATATGGCGATGGACTCCGTCCGCCTGAATGCCGAAGGTGCGGCTCCTCTGCGGGCGCATCTTTCCGAGCTCGACGCCGTCACCACCCGCGAAGAACTCCTGGGCCGCTGCGCGAAGGAGCACGATGACCTCCTGTTCGGACTCTTCGTCTCCGCGGACCAGAAAGATGCCGACAACAACATAGTCTGCATCTCCCAGAGCGGCCTTACCCTCGGCAACCGCGACTACTATCTTTCGGACGAGCCGCAGAACGTAGCTGTGCGCGAGGCTACGAAGGAGCATATGAAGAATCTCTTCGTTCTCGCCGGCTACGGTGAAGATGCGGCCGCAGACAAGGTCCGGAGAATCTGGGCCATCGAGTCTGAGCTGGCAGTGCCTTACTACTCCCAGGAGAAGCAGCGGGACAGCGAGGCGAACTACCACAAGATCAGTGTGGATTCCCTTATATCCATCTGCGGAGGCTTCGACTGGAAGAAATATCTCGCGGAATATCGCTATGATCAGACCAATGAAGTGGATCTCGGTCAGCCGGAGCCCGTAGCGGCCGCCTGCCGCATCCTTATGACGGCTCCTCTCGAAGACCTCAAGAGCATCTACGAATGGCAGATCATCTCCGGCGGATCCTCTCTGCTTTCCGATGACTTCACGACTGAGAATTTCGAGTACTCCCGCAAGCTTTACGGAACTCAGCAGCAGTCTCCGAGATGGAAGAGGGCCGAGAGCCTTGTGGACAACCTCCTTTCCGACGCCGTCGGTCAGATGTATGTGGAGAAGTATTTCTCCAAGGAGGCCAAGGCCGAGATGCTCGAGCTCATCTCGAATCTGCAGACCGCCCTCGGACAGAGAATTATGGCCCAGGAGTGGATGTGCGATTCCACCAAGGCTCTGGCCCTCGACAAACTGAACTCCTTCACCGTGAAGGTCGGCTATCCGGACAAATGGGAAGATCTGAGCGGTCTGACGATAGACCCGTCCAAGTCTCTCTACGAAAACGTGCGCACGGCCTCCGAATTCTACTGGGAGCTCAGCTACAATAAGGAATACAACAAGCCTGTGGACAAGGACGAGTGGTATATGTCCCCTCAGACGGTGAACGCCTACTATAATCCTACTACGAATGAGATCTGTTTCCCGGCCGGTTTCCTTCAGGCTCCTCTCTTCGACTTGAACGCGGACGCGGCGGCGAATTACGGCTCCATAGGCGTGGTCATCGGACACGAGATGACCCACGGCTTCGACGACCAGGGCCGTATGTACACCAAGGAAGGCAATATGCAGGACTGGTGGACTCCCGCAGACGCAGAAGGTTTCAAGAAGCCTTGCGATGCTATGGTGGAATATTTCAACTCTCTCTGGGTCATTCCGGGTGAGATCCACGCCAACGGCGTTCTCTGCCTCGGCGAGAACCTTGCCGACCACGGCGGTCTGAACATCGCCTACGATGCCTTCCAGATGTGGCAGAAAAAGCACGGCAGGCTTGCAGACGACCACGGTTTCACTCCCGAGCAGCGTTTCTTCCTCTCCTACGCCAACGTCTGGGCGAGCACGGCTTCCGAGGAGATGCTCCGCTATCTCACTATGATGGACGTGCATTCCATCGCCCGCCTGAGAGTGAACGGCGGACTCGCGCAGTGCAGCTACTGGTACGATGCTTTCGGCATCCAGCCCGGCGACTCGCTCTACGTCGCTCCGCAGGATAGAGTGAACATCTGGTAAGCGGAGTCTGCTGAAAGGAACGAGATTGGACGGCCCGCCGGGCCGTCCAATTCTGTCTTCATCGCTGCCGGTCGGGGCCGGCAATGACGCTGTTTCCGGTTTTCATTATTGTCGCATCAGTTCCCAAACCGCATATGTGAGGAACTGTCAGAAAAAAGTCTTAACTTTGCGTATTATGGAATATTAGATATAATATGCGTTACCCGATAGGTTTACAGGATTTCGAGAATATCCGCAGAGACGATTACGTCTATGTGGACAAGACTGAGCTTGTTTACAAGATGGCTCAGGGCAGCGGCAAGTATATCTTCCTCAGCCGTCCCCGCCGTTTCGGGAAGAGCCTTTTCGTTTCCACTCTTGAGGCCTATTTCAGCGGAAAGAAAGAACTCTTCGAAGGACTTGCCGTTGCCGCGATGGAGAAAGACTGGGTCCGGTACCCGGTATTCAGACTGGATTTGAGCGGAGCCAGCTATACATCGGAGCAAGTTCTGGACTCCAAACTCAATGCTTTCCTGACGCACTACGAGCAGCTATACTCTTCTATAAACGACGAGCCGGTTGCCAGTGTCAGGTTCGACGCTCTGATACAGGCAGCTTACTTAAAAACCGGGCGGCCGGTTGTCATCCTTATCGACGAATACGACAAGCCCATCGTGGACAATCTCAGTGACGATACTTTGTCCGACACTTTCCGCAAGCAGCTCCAGGGCTTCTACAGCGTGATGAAGTCCAAGGATGCCCACATCAGGTTCTGCTTCCTCACGGGAGTGACCAAGATAGGCAAACTCAGCGTTTTCTCCGGCCTCAACAATCTCAAGGACATTTCGATGGACGCACGCTATACGGACATCTGCGGCATTTCCGGGAAAGAACTCAGGAATTATTTCAAGGAGAGTGTGTGCGAGCTGGCCGAAGCCAACCGGCTCTCCGTCGACGAGTGTTACGGGAAGTTGGCCCAGATGTACGACGGATACCATTTCTGCGAGGATTCAGAAGGGATGTACAACCCGTTCAGCCTGCTCAACACGCTCGATTCCCTGAAGTTCAGGCAATACTGGATAGAGACGGGCACTCCGTCCTTCCTCGTCGAGGTTATGAAGCGGACGGATTATGACGTGACGGGTATCGCCTCAGAAGAGGCCGACTCCACCCTGCTGACCGAGATCGACACGGCGTTTCACAATCCCGTGCCCCTGCTCTACCAGAGCGGATACCTCACCATCAAATCCTACGACGAGGCCACGGGCATATATACACTCGGTTTCCCCAACCTTGAAGTTAAGAACGGCTTACTGTCCTTCCTTCTGAATTACTACACTACCGCCAGAGGTT
>JAUMVX010000075.1 GCA_030529945.1 Bacteroidia bacterium
CCGACTCAGCGCCGGTTGTGATAGACACATTGTCGGTAACGTCCGACACTGCGCGTGCGGCATTCGGCACACAGCCGGCAGTCTCCGACACTGTGCGGACTACAGCAGACACTCTTCCGGCAGCAGCGGACACCCTGCAGGCGGCGGACTCCCTGATGCTCCCGTCTGACAGCCTCGCCGTCCCTGAAGTCATACGCACTGCGGCGGACTCCGTAAAGCTGGGCTTCCTTACCGGTCGAGGCCACGTGAGAGTTTACCGCAGCGATATGCAGGTAGCCTGCGACTCTCTGGAGTATTGCGACCTGGACTCTCTCGCCCGCCTTTTCGAAGACCCCATAGTCTGGAATGACGGCAACCGCCAATACACTTCCGACAGTCTTACCGTCGTCATCCGCAATCAGCGTATGGACCGCGCGAGCCTTATGTCGAACGCCTTCATCACCATCCGGGAGGACTCCCTCTGTTTCGACCAGATCCGTGGGGCCGAAGTGATGGCTTATTTCGACGACAGCACCACCCTGAAGCGTTTCGATGCGCTGGGAGGAGCGTCAGCCCTCTTCTATCTTAAAGAGAACGACGCTTTCGCTACTGTGAACAAGGTGGAGAGCAAGATGCTGTCAGCCCTGTTCGTGGGCGGGGAACTTGACCGGATATTCTATTTCGAAAACCCCAAGAACGACGCCTACCCGACCGTCCAGCTGCCTAAGGAAGAACGCTCGCTGAAGGGCTTCCGCTGGGATCCCGAAAAGAGGCCGACAGGCCGGAAAGACATCACGGACATCGCCATACGGCCTTCAGAAAGAGAGTCTTACGATGCCCGCCCGCAGCCGAGATTCCTTTATACCGAGAAATATTTCCCGGGACATATCGCCGAGATGAAGCGCGAACTCGCACGCCACGACTCTCTGCGTCAGGCCCGGCGCATAAGCGATGCGGCCCTCCGAGACAGTCTGCAGCTCGCGGACAGCCTGCAGGTCATATCCGATTCGATTCTGGTACACCTCCTCGAAGTCATAGACTCGACCTGTCTCGCAGACAGTCTCGAGATGGAGAAACTTATGAAAGAGTCCCTGATAAAGACCGATGCACCGGCCTCTGCGGCATCAGACTCTCTTTCCTCCGACTCTTCGCAGAGTCCGACAGAGCGCGAACTGCGTGAAAAGAAAAAGGCTGAGCGTGAAGCCAAGCGTGCTGAACGGGAGGCCGCGAAAAAGGCCCGCTGGGCGGAACTTGACGCGCGCGATGCGGCCAAGACTGCAGCGAAGGAGGAACGCGCCCGCGCGAAACAACGTGCGGCGACTCTCAAGCTGCTTCAGGCAAACCGCCGGGAAGAGTTCCGTGACAGTCTCCGCCGGGAGCGCTATGTGCAGAAATACCGCAAAGCCAAAGCGCGTGCCGACGCGAAAGCCGCAGAAATAGCCGCAGCGAAAGCTTCCGCTGCGGCCAATAAGTGATTCTCCGGCCCCCCCCCCGCCGCCGCTCTCAGGCAGGCAGTAGGCGCCCTCGCCTATACGCCTTTGGCAAAGAGACTTATGATGTTAAGTATCACCTGCGAAGCGGCCTCCATACTCTCGAGAGGCACGAACTCCATCTTTCCGTGGAAATTCAGACCGCCGGCGAAGATATTCGGGCAAGGCAGGCCCATATAGGACAGATTAGCACCGTCCGTGCCGCCTCGGATAGGCTGGACTTTCGGTTTCACGCCCGCCATCTCCATAGCCTGCTTGGCCTTTTCCACGATGAAGAAATGAGGTTCCACCTCCTTGCGCATATTGAAATACTGGTGCTTTATCTCCGCAGTGGCGGTCCCCTCTCCGTACTTCCGGTTTATGAAATCCACGCAGTCCTGCATAACCTGTTTCCTGTGCTCATACAGGAGCAGGTCGTGGTCACGGATGATATATGACAGGGTAGCCTCCTCCACGGTGCCGCCCATACCTATGAGATGGTAGAATCCGTCGTAGCCTTCGGTATATTCCGGTTTCTGCTCCGCCGGCAGCAGGCTGTCCAGCTCCATAGCGATGCGCAGGGCGTTCTTCATCTTGCCCTTGGCGTAGCCGGGATGCACGTTGCGGCCCTGGATACGGATGGAAGCGGCGGCAGCGTTGAAGTTCTCGAACTCCAGCTCGCCCAGGTCTCCGCCGTCCATAGTGTAGGCATAGTCGGCGTCGAATTTCTTCACGTCGAATTTCACCACTCCGCGCCCTATCTCCTCGTCCGGAGTGAAGCCTATGCGGATCTCGCCGTGCTTGTATTCGGGATGCGCACAGATATACTGCACCGCGTCCATTATCTCCGCTACGCCGGCCTTGTCGTCCGCCCCGAGCAGGGTGGTGCCGTCCGTGGTGATGAGAGTCTTACCCTTGTGGGCGAGGAGCTCGGGGAACTCCGACGGTTTCAGGTACAGGCCGTCCACACCCTTCAGAGCGATGTCTCCGCCGTCGTAGTTCTCGATGATCTGAGGCTTGACATTGGCGCCGGAGGCGTCCGGGGACGTGTCCACGTGGGCGATGAAACCTATCTTCGGGACGTGTGGAGTGTCGATATTGGACGCTATGCGTCCCATCACATAACCGTACTCGTCGAGCTGCGCCTCCACTCCCATCGCGAGAAGCTCGTCGCGCAGCTGCCGCAGCAGGTTCAGCTGTTTCGCGCTGCTCGGCTGGCTTTCCGACTCTTCGCAGGACTGGGTGTCCACTGCCACGTATCTGAGGAATCTGTCTTTTAATTTTTCCATTTTATGTCTGTTTTTTAATTGTTGTCCTTTTTGAGTGACGCGCAGATCATATATCCGATGAGCGCGAGGAACGGGATGATGGCTATGGCTTCGCCGTAGGTCGCGTTCCAAGCGCTGAGCTGCCAGTCCACGTTCGCGAACTTGAGTATCGCGCTGACCACGCCCATCAGAGCGCCGCCGGCGATGAATCCGCTCGCGATGAGCGTTCCCTTCCCGCTGCGGGCCGCGTTCACGGATGCGTCCTTGCTGCGCGAGCCCACGAACCACGCGACCGCTCCGCCGATGAGCAGAGGCAGGTTGAGGTCAATCGGGATGAACATTCCGAGGCAGAAGGCCAATGCGGGTACTTTAAACACAGTGAGCAGAATGGCTATAGCCGCGCCGATGCCGTAGAGCAGCCAGGGAGCGCTCCCGCCGTTCATCATAGGCTGTATCACAGCCGCCATAGCGTTCGCCTGCGGAGCGACTAGCGCACCGTCGCCGACGAAGCCGTAGGTTTTGTTCAGAATCATCATCACGCCGCCTACAGTGGCCGCCGCGACCGCGACGCCCACGAACTTCCAGGTCTCCTGCTTGCGTGGGGTGGTGCCGATCCAGTAGCCTATCTTGAAGTCGGTGATGAGTCCGCCGGCCGTGGAGAGGGCGGTGCACACCACGCCGCCGATCACCATAGCGGCCACCATTCCAGTATTGCCCTTAAGTCCTGCCGCCACAAGCACGAGTGCGGTGATTATCAGCGTCATAATGGTCATACCGCTGACAGGGTTGGAGCCTACTATCGCGATGGCGTTCGCCGCGACTGTGGTGAAGAGAAAAGAGATGAGCGTGACGATTGCCAGCGCGAGCAGGGCCTGCCAGATATTGTTCACTACGCCTCCGAAGGCGAAGAACGCGAAGATGGCGATGAGGGCGATGGCGATGCCCCAAACCACGTTCTTCATCGGAATGTCCTCCTGGGTGCGCTCTGGGGCTGCGGTCTGTGCGCCTCCCTTCTTGCTGAACTCGCCGACCGCGAGACCCACGGCGCTCTTTATCACGCCCGCGCTCTTGATGATGCCGATGATTCCGGCCGTGGCTATGCCGCCGATGCCTATGTGTCTGGCGTAGCCCTTGAATATCTCATCGGCGCTCATACTCGAGATGGTCTGCGCGATGCCCGAGTGCATCAGGTCTATCACGCTCCCGCCCCAGATGAGGTTCATAAGAGGGATGATTACGAGCCAGACCAGGAAAGAGCCGCAGCAGATGACGAAGGCGTATTTCAGACCTATGATGTATCCGAGGCCGAGAACTGCCGCCCCGGTGTTCAGTTTCAGGACAAGCTTGGCCTTGTCCGCCACTGCCTGGCCCCAGCCCATCACGGTGGTGCTGATGGTCTCGGCCCAGAGACCGAAAGTGGCGATGACGAAGTCGTACAGGCCGCCTATCGCTCCGGCCAGAAGCAGAGTTTTCGCGCTCTTGCCTCCGCTTTCCCCGCTCACGAGCACCTGGGTGGTGGCCGTTGCTTCAGGGAACGGGTACTGCCCGTGCATATCCTTCACGAAATATTTGCGGAAAGGTATGAGGAAGAGTATGCCCAGAAAGCCTCCCAGCAGGGACGAGAGGAACATCTGCGTGAAATTCACGTCCAGACCGAGGATGTAGATGGCCGGGAGAGTGAAGATGGCACCGGCGACTATTACGCCCGAGCAGGCTCCGATGCTCTGGATGATGACGTTCTGTCCGAGCCCTCCTTTCTTGCCGAGAGCTCCGGTAACTCCGACCGCGATGATGGCGATAGGGATGGCCGCCTCGAATACCTGGCCGACTTTAAGTCCGAGGTAAGCGGCTGCCGCCGAAAAGATTATGACCATCAGCAGACCCATAGTCACTGAATACGGAGTGACCTCCGCAGGTGTGGTTTCCGGCCCCATCAGCGGCCTGTACACTTCACCCGGCTTCAGCGGGCGGTGCGCGTTCTCCGGAAGACTGATATTCTTCCTCTCTTTTTCTTCCATATTATAATAGGTATTTGTTCCTCTCTTCTTCCTCTCTTCCCCTTTCTTTCACGCCTCATAGGTGCTTGTCTCTTCTTCTCTTTTTTCACACCTCGTAGGTGTTTGTTCCTTCTCCTCCCTGTCTTCTGAGGCATTTTCGGGCAGCCTCAGGACGATTGAGGACAAATTTAAATATTGTAACGTATTCAGGCCACAAAAGAATACAAAATTTTAAAAATTTCCCGAAAAGATTTGCAGGGAAAGAAAAAGTGCGTATCTTTGCAGCCCGTTTCGGATAAGCTGAAACGGAGAGTTGTTTGACAATACTGAGAGAGATAACGAGGTAAAGAAGAAAAGAGAT